>DATCNF010000398.1:0-11467 GCA_036565325.1 Candidatus Dormiibacterota bacterium
GCCACGGGCTGGGGCTCGCCGCCGTCCGCCGGGACGCGGGCGACGCCGAGCGTGCCGCGGTCGGTCATGGGCACGTAGACCCATTTGCCGTCCGCCGACCAGGCCGGGTCGGGGCATTCGGGAGACGGGTGGGTGTCCGCCAGGACGCCGGCCCAGAGGCTGCGGTCCACCCCGCAGGTGACGCATTCCCCGTCCACGTAGAGGCGCTGGTGGCGCGCGTAGACCGAGCCCTCGCCCTCGCTGCCCGCGATCACGGCGACGCGGCCCTGGGGACTGATGGCGTAGGCGTTGGCCGCCGTGAACATGCCGGTCAGCCGCTCGGGCTGGGGATGGCCGTCGGTGGAGACCGCGTAGACCGCCGCCTGCAGGCTGCGCCAGTGGTCCGGCTCCTGGTTGGAGAGGAACGCGATCCGGCCGTCCGGCGTCCAGCGGACGCGGGCGATCGGGAATTCGCCGTCAGTCAGCTGGCGGAGGCCGCTGCCGTCGGCGCCGCAGACCCAGACCTGGGGCTGCTCGTCGTCCAGGGGCCCCACGCCATCCAGCCGGTAGCGGAAGTTCTTGAGGTGGCGGACCCGCTCCAGGTAGCGCAGCCGCGCCGCGTCCTCGTCCTTGGGCGGCTTGCGGTCAGGATTGGCAGGCCAGTCGGGCCGGGCCAGGATCGCGAAGCGGGTGCCGTCGGGTGACCAGTCGAAGTCGGCGATCCCGCGCGCCGTCTTGAGCACCTGGTGCGGCTCGCCCGCGCCGAGGTCCACCACGTGCAGGTCCTGCCGCCACTCCTTATCGCGGTTGGAGGTGAACGCCAGCCGGGTGCCGTCGGGCGAGAAGCGGGGGCGGAGGTCGCGGCGCTTGCCGGCGGTCAGCTGGCGAGCGGGCGAGGAGCCGTCCGCGGGTGCCAGCCAGATGGCCGACTTCTGCTGGTTCTCGTCCGGGTCCTGCGTGACCACCGTGAAGGCGACCTGCCGCCCGTCCGACGAGGTTTCGACGCCACCGACCATCCGGAACTCGAGGATGTCCGCGGTGACCAGCGGATCAGGCATCGGAGGTCAGGCCCTACCGGGTCGGAGCCGCCTAACCGGCGTCCGAGCCCTCTTCGATGTGGCCGTGGTTCTCGTCGAACATCTTCCGCAGCTTGGCGGCCTGGCGGTCGTAGTCCTCGGCGTCGGGCCAGGCCCTGCGGGGGTCCAGGACCTCGCTCGGCACGCCCGGCACCTGGTCCGGGATCTCGACACCGAAGACGGGGTCGCGATGGGTGGCGACGTCGCGCAGCTTGCCTTCGACCACGGCGCTGACGATCGCGCGCGTGTGCGCGATCGAGATTCGCTCCCCGACGCCGTAGGGCCCGCCCACCCAACCGGTGTTGAGCATCCAGACCTGGGCCCCGTGGCTCTCGACCCGCTCGATCAGCAGGTCCGCGTAGGTGTTCGGCGAGAGCACCAGGAAGGGCGAGGCGAAGCAGGTGCTGAAGGTGGGCTCGGGCTCGGTCACGCCGCGCTCGGTGCCGGCCACCTTGGCCGTGTATCCGGAGAGGAAGAAGAACCGGATCTGCTCGGCGTTGAGGCGGGCTACCGGTGGCAGCACCCCGAAGGCGTCGGCCGACAGGAAAAGCACGTTGGAGGGATGGCCACCCTGCCCGGAGAGGTCGGCGTTGGGGATGAGCTCGACAGGGTAGGCCGAGCGCGTGTTCTCGGTCTTGCTCTCGTCGTCGTAGTCGGGCACCCGGGTGTCGGGGTCCACGACCACGTTCTCGAGCACCGTGCCGAAGCTTTCGGTGGCGGCGTAGATCTCGGGCTCGGCCTCCTGGGAGATGCGAATGGTCTTGGCGTAGCAGCCGCCCTCGAAGTTGAAGACGCCCCGGTCCGACCAGCCATGCTCGTCGTCGCCGATCAGGCGCCGCCCCGGCTCCGAGGAGAGGGTGGTCTTGCCGGTCCCGGAAAGGCCGAAGAAGAGAGCTACGTCGCCCTGCTCGCCGACGTTGGCCGAGCAGTGCATGGGCATGGCGCCGGACTCGGGCATCAGGAAGTTGAGGGCCGTGAAGATCGACTTCTTGATCTCGCCCGCGTAGCGGGTGCCGCCGATGATCACCATCCGGCGCTGGAAGTTGACGAGGATGAAGGTCTCGCTGCGCGTCCCGTCGGCCTTGGGATCGGCCTTGACCGAGGGCAGCGACATCACCGTGAAGTCGGGCGTGAAGCCTTCCCGCTGCTCGGGCTGGGGCCTGATGAAGAGGTTGCGCGCGAACAGGCTGTGCCATGCGTACTCGGTGACCACGCGCACCTTGAGGCGGTAGCGCTCGTCCGCGCAGGCGAACACGTCCTGGACGTAGATCTCGTTCTCGGCGACGAAGTCGACCATCTTCTGCAGCAGGCGGTCGAACTTCTCGGGCGCGATCGGGCGGTTGCCGCCCCACCAGATCTTGGCGTCGGTGGTCGGCTCCTTGACGAAGAACTTGTCCTTCGGCGAGCGGCCAGTGTGCTGGCCGGTCTCGGCATCGAGGGCGCCGGTGGCGACGATCAACGCCTCCCCGCGGCGCACCGCGTGCTCGTAGAGCTCGGCCGGGCTGAGGTTGTGCCAGGCCTGTGCCATCGAGCGGACGCCGACGTGCTCTAGCACCCGCCGCTGCTGCAGCTCCACTGGGAACAGGATACGAGGGGCCGGCTGCGGAGGCTCGGTTCTTACACGGCCGAGCCCTAGGAGGGCAGGCGTGATTCGAGCTGGTCGACGCGCTCCTCGAGTATCAGCAGCTTGTCGGCGAGCATATCGCCGCCGCGAGGCGTGGGGGCCTCCAGCTCCTCAGCCCCGTCGGCCGCCGCGCGCATCAGGTCATCGAGGGAGACGTCGGCCAGGTTGGCCGCGGCCAGCACGGCTACGGCGGGGATCCGGGTCGACCCCGCCTCCCAGGCGTAGACGGCGGCGACCGAAAGGGTCGGCCAGCCCATGGCCGCCCGGAGGTCGCCCGCGAACCTGCGCATGGTGCCGTAGCGCTTGCGCGCAAGCTTCATCGCCCGCGCCACCTGGACGTCCAGGACGCGGGGCCCGCCCCCCGGCGCAGCCACCATGGCCACTACTTAAGAACCCTTTGGTGACACGAACAAGAGCCGCTACTCATATTGAGTTAACACAACATTCTGGAAATGCAGGTTCTTGCCTATAGCATCGACCCGTGCTCAAGCCCCGACTCGAGCCCGTGATTCGATTCGGCGGCCACCTCGAGACCGATGACAAGGGACGGCTCTTCGATCGCCGGATGCGTGAGCAACTGCTCCGGGTGCCACTCTTCGAGCAGCGCCAGGGCCTCACCGCGGTCGAGGCGTTGCGCGCTGTCACCCTGGTCGCCCGGAACCTGCGTTACACGGGCGAGAAGTGGGCCGAACGCTACAACCTCAGCCAGGTCCGGTTCGAGCTGCTCACACTCTTGCGCCACCACGCTGACGAGCAGCTGACTCTGGGCCAGCTGGCAGTGGGTCTCGACCTCTCCCCGCGCACGGTCACCTCGCTGGCCGACGTGCTGGAGCGGGACGGCTTGATCCGGCGCGTCCCCCACGCCACCGACCGCCGCGCCGTGCTCGCCCGGATCACACCGGAAGGACGCGCCCGCGTGGACGCGCTCTGGGCAGAGGCCTTTCGGCGCCTCTTCCCGATGCTCGAGGGCTTCACCGAGGACGAGGTGGCCCAGCTCCGACATCTCTGCCTCAAGCTGCTGGGCAACCTGAGCACCGAAGCGGACTAGAGCCAGGCCCAGCGGCCCCCAAACAGCCCGGCGCCGGCTTTCGAAGGACTCTGTACGGCGCTGAAGCATCCGAGCGCCGGCGCTCGGCCAGATGTTGCCGGCGGCCCGGTGCGCCGTAGCCTCCACGACTATCCTGAGGGTCAAAGGTCATGGCCCCGGGGGTGGCCCTGGTATTGAGCAAAGAGGGACGAGGATGAGCAAGGTACGACTGCTGGTGGGCACCCGAAAGGGTGCCTTCGTGATGACCTCCGACGGCAAGCGGGAGAGCTGGGACGTCCAGGGGCCCCACTTCGCGGGTTGGGAGGTCTACCACATGAACGCCTCCCCGGCGGACCCCGACCGGCTTTACGCCTCGCAGTCGAGCGGCTGGTTCGGACAGGTCATGCAGCGCTCCGACGACGGCGGCCAGACCTGGGCCGCGGTCGGCAACCAGTTCCAGTACGAGGGCGAGCCCGGCACCCACAAGTGGTACGACGGCTCGCCGCACCCCTGGGCGTTCGCGCGGGTCTGGCACCTGGAGCCCTCGCTGAGCGACCCCGACACCGTCTACGCCGGCGTGGAGGACGCGGCCCTGTTCAAGACCGTGGACGGCGGCCAGTCCTGGCAGGAGCTGAGCGGCGTGCGGACCCACCCCACCGGGCCCAACTGGCAGCCGGGCGCCGGCGGGCTCTGCCTGCACACCATCAAGATCGACCCCACCAATCCCGACCGGATCTTCATTGCCATCTCCGCCGCCGGCGCGTTTCGCACCGAGGACGCCGGCAAGACCTGGCGGCCGATCAACCACGGGCTGCGGTCGGAGGGGATCCCGGACCCCAACGCCGAGGTCGGACATTGCGTGCACCGCCTGGCGGTTCATCCCTCACGGCCCAACACGCTCTTCATGCAGAAGCACTGGGACGTGATGCGCACCGACGACGCCGGCGACAACTGGCGCGAGATCAGCGGCAACCTGCCCACCGACTTCGGCTTCGCCATCGACGTTCACGCTCATGAGCCCGAGACCATCTACGTGGTCCCGATCAAGAGCGACTCTCACCACTTCGTGCCCGACGGGAAGCTGCGCGTCTACCGCAGCCAGAGCGGGGGCAACGAATGGGAGGCGCTCACCAAGGGCCTCCCGCAGAGCGACTGCTACGTGAACGTGCTGCGCGACGCCATGGCCGTCGACAGCCTCGACTCCTGCGGCATCTACTTCGGCACCAGCGGCGGCCAGGTGTACGCCTCGGCGGACGCCGGCGACAGCTGGTCGGCGATCGTCCATGACCTGCCGCCCGTGGTCTCGGTGGAGGTGCAGACGCTGCCGTGATCCGTGTAGTGCTTCCCTCCAACCTGCGCACCCTGGCCGGCGTCGGGAAGGAGGTCGAGCTGGAGGTCGCCGGGCAGGCCACCCAGGGTTCGGTCCTGGATGCCCTGGAGGAGCGCTACCCGGCGCTGCGGGGGACGATCCGCGACCACCACACCAAGCTGCGGCGGCCGATGCTGAGGTTCTTCGCCTGCGAGGAGGACCTCTCGGACGAGCCGCCGGAGGCGCCTCTGCCCGAGGCCGTGGCCACGGGGGCCGAGCCCTACCTGGTCGTGGGAGCGATGTCCGGGGGCTAGGTCTGTAACGTTCGGCGGCCTGCCGACACTGTTCCAGGGTGGGGACGCCCATGACGACCACGGATCCAGAGGTCGATGCGCTCAAGGCGGGTGACGAGCAGACCTTCGAAGCGCTGACTCGACGCCATTCCGCCGCCATGCTGCGGCTGGCGATGGCGCATGTCCGCGACCGCGAGACGGCCGAGGATGTCGTCCAGGAGACCTGGATCACATTCCTGCGCACCCTCGACCGGTTCGAGGGCCGCTCCTCGCTGCGCACCTGGCTCTTCGGGATCCTCACCAACGTCGCACGCGCCCGCCGCCGGCGCGAGTCGCGGCTGGTCACCTTCACCTCGTTGCTGGGCCTGGGCGGCGCCGATTCGCGGCGGCCGACGGTCGACCAGGCGCGCTTCGCGAGCGACGGCAGCTGGCGCACCCCGCCGCCCAGCTGGTCGGAGCTGCCCGAGCAGGTCCTGGAGAGCCGTGAGACGCTGGCCGAGGTGCAGTCCGCGATCGACGCCCTGCCGGCCAAGCTGCGCGAGGTGATCGTGCTCCGCGACGTTGTGGGCTGGGAGGCGGACGAGGTGTGCGACCTGCTCAGGATCTCGGCCGGAAACCAGCGCATCCGGCTCCACCGCGCCCGAGCTGCCGTACGCCAGGTGCTGGAGGATCGGTTGCGATGAACTGCCGCCAAGTCGTCGAGCTGATGACCGACTACCTCGAGGGTGCCCTCGCGCCCGCCGACCGGCGGCGCTTCGAGGCGCACCTCTCGGGCTGCGACGGCTGCACAGAGTACCTGCGCCAGCTGCGGACCTCCATGGCCCTGGCCAGGAGGCTGGGCGAGGAGCCCATCCCAGCCTCGCTGGAGGCAGAGCTGCTCGAGGCCTTCCGGCACTGGAAGACGGGCTGACCCGACCCGGCCTGTAACGCCTCGTCGGGGTCCGGCGACTGTACCTAAGCCGCGGCTTACCAGTACATCCGGAACAGCGAGGAGACCAGCACATGCATCTGATGACACGCTTCACGGCGGCGGTCGGGCTTGCCCTGCTCACAGTGGCAGGCGCAGCCGGCACCGCCCCCATCGCCCTGGCCGCCGACGTGGCCGGCCACGTCTATGTGAACGACAACACCGCCGGCGTGAACACCATCGCGGGCTTCGACCGGCACAGCGATGGCTCGCTCACACCACTGCCCGGCTCGCCGTACGCGGCGGGAGGGGCGGGGACGGGAGCCATAGTCGGCTCCCAAGGCGCGCTCCAGCTCAGCTCGGATGGTCGCTACCTGCTGGCCGTCGACGCCGGCAGCAACCAGATCTCGGTGCTGCGCATCCGGCCCGACGGCAGCCTGCGCCCGGTAGAGGGCAGCCCGGTTTGGTCCGGCGGCATCGAGCCCGTGAGCATCGCCGTCCACGGAGGGCTCGTATACGTGGCCAACGAAGGCAACGGCGCCACCGGCGGCAACTACTCGGGGTTCGAGCTGAAGCCTGGCGGTCACCTGGTCCCGATCGAGGGCAGCACGGTGCCGCTCTCCAACACCGCCAATCCCGGCGACATTCTCTTCAACCCCACCGGTGACCACCTGATCGGGGTCGAGGTGGGCACCACCGATCCCAGCACCTTCCGCATCGACAGCTTCCTGGTCGGCCCCCGTGGGCGCCTGACGGCGGCCACCGGCTCTCCCTTCCCGGCTCAGGCTGCCGGCCCCTTCGGCAGTGAGTTCTCGCCCACCGCCCCCGACCATCTCTACGTCTCCAACGCGCACGGCGGCGCGGGCAACGGCTCGGTCTCGGCCTTCAACGTGGCCAAGAGCGGCGCCCTCGCGCCCATCGGCCCCTCCCCCTACGCGGACCACCAGACGGCCCCCTGCTGGGTCGAGATCTCCCACGACGGCCGCTACCTGTGGACCGTCGACACCGGCAGCACCGACATCTCCACCTACCGCATCGAGGCCGACGGGTCCCTGACCTACCTGTTCAGCACACCATTCAACAGCGGCAAGGGGATCCGGCCCTTCGACGCGCGCCTTGACCCCAGCGGCCAGGACCTCTACGTGGTCGACTCCGCGCTCCACGCGGTCAGCGCTTTCGCGGTCGGCGGCGGCATTCTCACCGAGCTCACGAGCTCCCCCTTCGCACTACCCGCAACCGCAACGCCGTTCGGAATCGTGGTGACCGGGCAGCACTCGGACGACGAGTAAACCCCCCGTTGCTGAGGAGCTGGGAGCAGCGCGCTCTCAGCTCCTGTTCGTTACCCCGCCTTGCTCCGCTGGCGGCGAGCCTTGCCGCTCACGTAGTCGACCAGGATGTACTCGCCCAGCCGCTCGGGCGATACGAAGAAGGCGCGGCCCTTGTTGATGCGCGTCATCTGGTTGATGAACTCGGTCAGATAGGGCCCCCGCTCGAGCATGAAGGTGTTGATCACGATCCGGTCGCGGGTGCAGCGCCGCACCTCCTTGAGCGTCTCCTGGATGGTGCGGAAGGTGGGCGGGTAGGCGAAGTAGACGCGCCCGTTGTCGAGGTGGGCGGTCGGCTCGCCGTCGGTGACCATGATGATCTGGCGATTCCCGCGGTGCTTGGCCAGCAGCGAGCGCGCGAGCTGGAAACCGTGCTGCATGTTGGTCCCGTACACGTAGTCGTTGAGCGCGATCTGGGGCAGCGACTGCGGCTTGAGCTCGACCGCGTGGTTGCTGAAGCCGACCACGTAAAGGGAGTCGCGCGGGAATTGGCTGCGAATCAGCGCGTCGAGCGCGATCGCCACCTTCTTGGCGGCCAGGAAGCAGCCTCGCAGGAACATGGAGCGGCTCATGTCGATCATGAGCACGGTCGAGGCCTGGGTCGAGTGCTCGGTCCGGTGGACGACGAAGTCCTGCGGCTCGATCGAGACCGGGACCCCGCGGCCCTCCCGCTGCAGTGAGTTGAAGAGCGTCTCCCGCATGTCGAGCAGGAAGGGGTCGCCGAACTCGTAGTCCTTGAGCTCCTCGGCCGACTCGGTGCCGAGGCCGGCGCCGATCATCTGGTGCTGCCCGAGCCGGCTCTTCTTGAGCTGCTCGAAGATGTCCTTGAGCGCGGACTGCCCGATCCGCCGCATGCCGCGCGGGGTCAGCTCCAGGCGCCGGTCCCGGCGCTCGACATACCCGGCCTTCTCCAGGACCTCGGTCATCTGCCGCAGCTGGTCCAGCGACTGCCGAGCCTCAGGACCCAGCACCTGCTCGGCCAGCGAGCGGTCGACGTCGTCGAGGCGGAACGAACCGCGCTCCAGCTGCGACTCCAGGCGGTCCATCTGCTGGAGCCGCTCCATCAGGCCCATCGCCTCCTGCAGCGACAGCGGGTCGTCGCCGAAGAACGGGTAGCGCTCGGTCAGCTCGCCGGGCGGCATCAGGCCCTGCATGTGGCCCGCCAGGCGCGCCAGCTCCAGGCGCAGCGAGTCGTCCTGCAGCAGCTCGTCCATCATCCGGCGCAGCTCGTCGCGCGCCTCGGGCGAGAGCGACTGCAGCAGCGAGTTCATCTGCGCCATCTGGCGCTGCAGATGCTCCAGGAGCTGGTCCAGCGTCTCGATGCCGGGCGGGAACATGTCGCTGTACTTCTGCATGAAGCCCTGGAAGTCCGGCTGCAGGCCCTGCTCGCGCTGCTCGAGCATCTTGTTGAGGTCGCGGACCATCTCGCGCACGCGACCCACGTCCTGCTGCGTCATCGACTGGATGCCCTGCTTCATGCCCTGGAACATCTGGTCCATGATTTGCTGCTGCAGCTGCTGGAGCAGCTCGTTGAACATCTGCTCGGCCTCGGGGTCCATGAACTCGTAGTTGCGCAGCGCCTTGACCCGGCCTCCGAGGTCGTCGGGGATCCGGTCGAGCTGGTCCTGCCGCTGCTTGGCGACCCGCTCCAGCACCCGGCGGCCGCTCTCGTCCTTCTGCTCCGCGAGCTTGCGGTCGATGCCCTTGCGCTCGGTGTCCACAACCTCCTGGAGCTGCTCGCGCAGCTGTTCGACGGTGGAGTCGAGGTCGTAGCGCGAGAGCTCGCGCTCGCGCTGCTCGCGGATCTGCTTGAGCAGCTGCTCGAGGCCCGGGACCTGGTCGGAGCCCCAGCGGTACAGGCGCTGGAGGGCAGCCGAGAGGTCGCCGTAGGACATCAGGTCCTCGGAGAGCGCGTCCAGGACCTCGTCGGCGTCGAGGGGGTCGAGCTTCTGGGTGCCGTCCCAGCGCGAATAGCGGTAGCTCATCGGCCTGTAAGCGACATTACACCCGGCCCGCCGGCACTAGACCTCGTCACCCGGCTTGAGGTCGAGCACCTTGACCCCGCTGCCGACCAGCTCCTGGAGCTGGCTGGGCCGGCCGACCAGGGGCGGGAAGGTGCCGAAATGCATCGGCACCACGGTCTTGCAGCCCAGCAGCTCGACCGCCTTGGCCGCCCGCTTGGGCCCCATCGTGTAGTAGTCGCCGATGGGCAGGAAGACGGCGTCCAGGTCGTGCAGCTCCCCGATCAGCTTCATGTCCCCGAAGACGTCGGTGTCGCCGGCGAAGTAGATCGTGAACCCGTTCTCGAACTCGATCACCAGGCCGCAGGCCTCGCCGCCGTAGACGACCTGGTCGCCGTCGGTGATCCCGCAGCTGTGCTCGGCGTGGACCAGCGTCACCTTGATGCCGTCGAACTCGTGAGTGCCGCCCTTGTTGCCGCCGTCCACCTTCTCGATGCCCTTGGACCCCAGCCAGGCCACCGTCTCGTGGATGGCGTGCACGGTGCAGCCGGTGTCCTTGGCGATCGCGAGGGCGTCGTGGATGTGGTCGAAATGGCCGTGTGTGATCAGCATCAGGTCGCAGCGATCGACCTTCTTCAAGTGGTCGGGCGCCACCGGGTTGTTCATGACCCAGGGATCGATCAGGACCTCCTTGCCCTGCGCGCTGCGCGCCTTCCAGGTGCCGTGACCGATCCAGGTGAACTTGACCTGGTCATTGATCGCCATGCGCATCTCCTCCTGCCTGCCGAGCGGTGAAAAGCTGATACTGCCAGACCCCGACCGCGAAGATGCCCAGCGCTCCCAGGGTCCAGAGGTTGGGCACGGGCAGGTCGCAGGGCGGGCGCAGGAGCAGGGCCAGCGCGGGGGCCAGGGCGA
The DNA here is from genome assembly GCA_036565325.1 of Candidatus Dormiibacterota bacterium. Classification (GTDB taxonomy): domain Bacteria; phylum Chloroflexota; class Dormibacteria; order Dormibacterales; family Dormibacteraceae; genus CF-28. The sequence goes on from DATCNF010000398.1 coordinate 10,417, forward strand.
GCAAGGGCGCCCACCTGCGGGCCCGTACCGCCATTCCCACCACCAGCAGCAGCAGCGGCAGCAAGGGCAGGACCTGGTAGGGGTAGACCTCGCCCGGCAGGAGGGCGCCCAGCCCCAGGCCCAGCGCCAGCCCGTAGGCCGGGTGCCAGCCCGAGCGGCGAGCCGCCCACACCGTGGCCGCGACCAGCGCGAGGTCGGTGGCCAGGTAGCCGGCGGTCGCGAGCGCCGGGAGCTGGACCGGTGAGCGCAGGAACTGGGGGCCGCCGGGCGGCAGCCACTCCCAGGTGCTGCCGCCCACCCAGCGCATCCAGAGCCCGCGCGTGGACACGATCGCGCACTCGGGATCGTTGGGCGCCAGGGCCGGCAGCAGCACCCGGCGCAGGTAGTCGACGACGCCCCCGAGCGGGAGGAAGGCAAGCACCGTGAGCAGCGCGAAGGCGCCCCCCAGCGCGGAGACGAAGGCGGCTCTAGGCCGGCCCAGCGCCATCGCCAGCGGGTAGTACTTGAGCGAGGCGCCGGTGCCGGCCAAGGCGCCGGCCAGGACCGGGCGGGCGGCCACCACGACCATCGCCCCCACCGAGAGCAGCACGATGGCCCCGCCGCGCTGGCCGGCGGCCAGCTCCGCCCAGCCCGGTGGGAAGAGCGCGCCCACGGCGGCGGCCACCGCCCGCGGCAGGGGCGGCAGACGCCTGATCAGCAGCCAGGCCGCGACGGCCAGGCAGGCGGTGTCGACGGCGATCCAGAGGTACACGCCCCAGGTCTCGGATAGGAGGCCGAAGGGCGCCGCCAGGAAGGCCTGTGGAGCCGGGCCCAACAGCCCCTGCTCGGGCAGGGGCAGCCGCCCGCGGGCCTCGGCGGCGGCGACCAGGTCGTAGAAGCCGGCGGTCTGCCCGGTGACCAGGCGATGGCCGGCGAGCCAGAAGGAGCGCCCGTCCCGGTGATCGCCGAGCAGGCCGCCGAGTACCAGCGCCCGGACGGCGAAGAGGGCGGCCATGACCCACCAGAACGCCGGGCGGCCGAGGATGGCGGCCGCCGCCGCGCGGACCCCGGG
>DATCNF010000399.1:0-1566 GCA_036565325.1 Candidatus Dormiibacterota bacterium
GGAGGTGGCCGAGGAGACCGGGCTCCGGGTTCGCTGCGGCCGTCCCCTGGGCTCGGTGGTGACCGGAGTCGGTGGCTCGCTGAAAGGGGCCATGTTCTGGTGGATGGCGCTGCGGGGTGGGCGCTTCACGCCCAACCCGGAGGCTGACCGGCTGCGCTGGGTCACGCCCAAGGCGGCGATCAAGCTGCTCAGCAGCGCTCGCGATCTGGGCGCGGTCGAGCTGGTCGCAGCCCGCTAACCGCCGGCGAGCAGGCCCGCCAGCAAACCGCTGTCGATGTTGCCGCCCGTCACCAGCGCCACCGTCGGGCGATCCTCCGGCAGCTGCTCCAGGGCCGCGTAGGCAAGGGCGCCCGCGCCCTCAGCGACCACCTTGCCGGCGGCCGCCAGCTCCGGGATGGCCGCCCGCAAGCGGGGCTCCGGCACCAGCAGCCAGCGGTCGACGCACTCCTGCAGGCGCTCGAACATGACCGCGTTGAAGGGCGCGGCGGTGCCGTCGGCGAGGGTTTCCGGGCGCAGGTGCGGGTCGCCCCCCGCCTCCAGCGCCCGCGGCCAGAGCGGGTAGCCTTCCGACATCACGCCCACCACCTCTACGACGGGGCGGAGACCCTTGACGGCGGCGGCCACGCCGGTCACCAGCCCGCCGCCCCCGACCGGCACCAGCACCCGGCCCAGGTCCGGCTGGTCCTCGATGAGCTCCAGGCCGATGCCGCCGTGCCCGGCCGCCAGCTCCTTGTCGGTGTGGGGATGGATGAAGGCTTCCGGCTCCGACTCCCAGCCCCGTTCCGCCATCCAGGCGAAGAGCTGCTCGCGGGGCAGAAAGCTCGGCTCCGCCCCCCAGCGCCGGACGGCCTCGACCTTGGGCGCCGGCGCGCTCTCCACCATCACCACCCGGCAGGGCACCCCCAGCCGGTGGGCGGCGTAGGCGCAGCCGGCGGCGGCGTTGCCGGCGCTCACGGTCAAGAGCCCCGCGCGGAGCCGGTCCTCGGGCAGTGCGAGGGCGGCCGCGAAATATCCCCGCACCTTGAAGCTGCCGGCCGGCTGCAGGCATTCGAGCTTGAGCCCGCGGTCCCGGGGCAGCGGCACCAGGGGGGTGCGCAGCACGTAGGGACTCGCTCGCTCGGCGGCCGCCCGCACGCGCGACAGCGGGATCACGGCAAAATCGTAGGCAAGTGCCGATCTACGAGTACCGATGCGCCAAGTGCGGCAAGCGCTCCTCCGCGCTGATCCCGCGCTGGGACGCCCCCGATCCGCCCTGCCGGCACTGCGGGTCGAAGCGGGTGCAGCGGCTGGTCTCCAGCTTCGCCACTCAGCGCTCGGGCGAAGGTGACGACTTCGGCTCCGACTTCGACGACGGCGACTCCGGGGACGAGGGCGGCTTCGGCGGCGACGACGACGACTTCTAGGCCGGGGCCGTTAGCAACCCGTCTGATCAGGCGCTGACCCGCTCCCCCTCCAGGGCGTAGCCCAGGGCTTCGTCGAACCCGAGCTGACGACCCGACTCCCAGGTTTGGGCCGCCGCCTCCGGCGCCAGCGCAGTTCGCGCTCGGCCCAGGATCGGCTCGGTGA
>DATCNF010000400.1:0-16520 GCA_036565325.1 Candidatus Dormiibacterota bacterium
CATGTACTTCACGCCCTACCAGCGCAGGTTGATGAACGAGTTCGCGCGCCTGGCCAGCCTGACCCTGCAGCGGACCGAGCTGATCGCGGCCACCGCTCGCGCCTCGGAGCGCCTGCAGGTAGGCGTGGAGGCCGCCTACGACCTGGCCAGCACCCTGGCCCCGGCCCAGGTCGTGCGGGCGCTGATCGAACGCGCACTGAGCGCCAGCGGGGCCGACCGGGTGACCGTGATGCGGATCGACGGCGACGAGGCGACCGTGGTGGAATCCGTGGACACCGGTGGCGAGCGGCTGCCGATCGGACGCCGCTACCGGGTCGGGGACTGGCTCGACACCTCCCCCGAGCGGCGGCCGCTGGTCCGGCTCGCCCTGGCGACCGGCGAGATCTGGCACGGCCCCGGCCACGCCATCGACGGCCTGCCCGAGATCCTGGCCAGGTCGGTGGAGAGCATCCGGCACACGCTGGTGCTGCCGCTGCGCACCGCCAGTCCGCCGATCGTTCTCATCTTCGGCCGCCGGCGGGACGTGGACTTCGGCGTGGGCGACGTGGCGACGCTGAGGACCCTCGGCAACATGGCGGCCCTGGCGCTCCGCAACGCCTGGCTCTACGGCCAGGTCGAGGAGACCGCCCGGGTCAAGACCGACTTCCTGAACATGGCGGCGCACGAGCTGCGGACGCCCTTGACCGTGGTGCGCGGCTACCTCTCGATGCTGCGCGAGGGCAGCTTCGGAGGGATGCCAGACGGCTGGCAGCAGCCCCTTCGGATCCTGAGCGCCAAGAGCGAGGAGCTCGGCCACCTGGTCGACGACCTGCTCCTGGCAGCCCGCCTGGAGACCAGCCGGGTGGCGACCGCCGCGGCCCCCGTCGACCTCAACCAGGTGGCGGGCGCGGCGGTCGAACGGGTGCGCGCCCGAGCCCGCGAGCAGGGGGCGGATCTCCGCTTCGAGGGCGCCCGCCGGCCGATCGTGGTGGCCGCGGACCCCGAGCACCTGGCGCGCATCCTGGACGCCCTCCTCGCCAACGCCCTGGCCTACGCCGGCGAGCGACCCTGGGTGCGGGTCCGGGTCCGTCCGCAGACGGAGGGACGAGCCCGGGTCGAGGTCGAGGATCGCGGCCGCGGCATCCCGCCCGTGGCGGCCGAGCGCATCTTCGAACGCTTCTACCGCGTCGACGACGAGGCCGCCGCCGGGCAGGCGGGCACCGGCCTCGGGCTCTACATCGGCCGCGAGCTGGCCGTGCGCATGGGCGCGCGACTCCTGCTGGAGCGGTCGGAGCCGGGGGCGGGCAGCCTCTTCGTGCTCTCGATCCCGGAGCTGGAGCCGGTGCCGGATGACTGAGGCCGCGGTGGTCATGGACGCGCTCGCCGACGGCGCCGCGCTGGTCGCCGACGACGGCCGGATCCTCTGGGCCAATGCGCGCCTGGGCGAGGTGGCGGGGCGCCCGCTGGGGGAGGTCCTGCCCGGCCTGGAACTTCGGGCCGGTGACCAGCGCGTGGCGCTGCCATCGGGGGTGCCGGGAGCGGTCACCCTGCGCCGCACCGACGCCGGTTGGACCCTGCTGGTCAAGGACCTGCGGCCCTGGATCGGCGAGGCCGCGGGCCGGCCCGCGACGCGCGCGATCGACCTCGAGCGCGCCCTGGGCGGGGTCTTCCGCGGCGCCCTGCGCGCCTCCGGCGACGAGCTGGAGACCGAGGACCGGCTGGAGGAGGTCGCGCGCGTGCTGGCCATCCAGGGCACGCGGCTGATCCGCGACTGCGACTGCGTCATCGCGCTGGTGGAGCCGGGCCGGCCGGGCGTGATCCACATCGCGGGCGCCGCCGGCCCCTGGGCCTCCACCCTGCTCGGGCGCCACCTGCCCCTGGCGGGCAGCTTCGTCGAGCATTCGATGCGTGCCCAGCACACGGTCGAGACCTCCCACGCCCAGGGCGCCAGCGTGCACGGAGACCTGCTGGCGGGTGGCGACATCCAGACCATGCGCCTGGTGCCGGTGGTGGCCTCCCAGCGGCTGCCCGACGGGCGCGTCGCGTTGGGCACCATCGGCTTCTACAGCCGGCGTGCGCGGCCCTTCACGCGACTCCAGCGGACGCTGATCGACGACTTCGCCAGCCTGGTCAGCCTCTCCCTGCAGCGGGCGGCGCTGCTGCGCGCGGTGCGGGTCACCGCCCACCGCCTGGAGGTCGCGATCGAGCTGGCGGTCGACATCTCGGCCTCGCTCGACGAACGCGAGGTGGTGCGCCGGATGCTCGATCGCCTGCTGGAGACCGTAGCCGCCGAGCGCGCCGCCCTGCTGCGCATCGACAGTGCGGAGACCGTGGTCGAGGACTCGCGCGACGTGCTCGGGATCCCGGACGTGATCGGCTATCGGATGCCGGTGGCGATGCAGCCGCTGATGGCCGAGGCCCTCAGGACCCAGCGCCCGGTGGTGGGTGGCGCCTACGACCGGGGAGCCCTGCCGGCCGCGCTGCAGCGCGCGCTGTCCGGGGTCCGCCACACCCTGAGCGTGCCCCTGGTGCTGAGCGGCGAGGTGATCGCGGTGGTCGTGCTCAGCCGCCGGCGGGACGTCGTCTTCGGGGCGGACGAGGTGGCGACCGTGCAGCTGGTCGGCAACCTGGCCGCCCTCGCGCTGCGCAATTCCTGGCTGTACGCCGAGGCGCAGGAGGCGTCGCGGATCAAGAGCGATTTCCTGAACATGGCGGCGCACGAGCTGCGGACGCCGCTGACCGTGGTCACCGGCTACATGTCGATGCTGCGCGACGGCAGCTTCGGTCCCGCGCCCCTGGAATGGAAGCACCCGGTCGAGATGCTGGACGCCAAGACCGCCGAGCTCGGCCGGCTGGTCGAGGACCTGCTGCTGGCGGCGCGCCTCGACACCGGCCGGCTGCCCGTGCACAAGGAACGGATCGACCTCGGCGCCGCCGCCCAGGCGGCGGTCAAGAGGGCGCTCCCGCGCGCGGAGCTGCTGGGCGCGGACCTCGACCTGGAACTCGCCGAGGGCCTGCTGGTCGACGCCGACCGCGACCACCTCGCCCGCATACTGGACAACCTGGTCAACAACGCCCTCTCCTACAGCCGCGGCACCGCCGAGGTGCGGGTGCGGGTGCTCCGCCGGAGGGAGGGCCCGGCGGTCGAGGTCGAGGACCAGGGCCGCGGCATCCCACCGGTGCTGGCCGCGCGCATCTTCGAGCGCTTCTTCCGGATCGACGAGGAGGGCTACCCGCAGCAGCCGGGGACGGGCCTGGGCCTCTACATCAGCCGCGAGCTGGCGGCCCGCCAGGATGCCCGGCTCTGGCTGGACTGGTCGGAGCTCGGCCAGGGCAGCCGGTTCGTGACCGCGTTCCCGGACCCCGGGGCCTGATGCGCGCGGTCGTCGCCGTGCGCCAGGGAGGCCCCGAGGTGCTGGAGCTGCAGGAGATGCCGGAGCCGGAGGCGAGCCCCGAGCGGACCCTGGTCCGGGTCCGCAGCGCGGGCGTCAACTTCGCGGACGCGCTTTCCACCAGGGGCCTCTACGCCGCCTCGCCGCCGCCTCCCTTCGTCCCCGGGCTGGAGGTTGCGGGTACGACCGTCGAGGGCGGGCGGCCGGTGATGGCGATCCTGCCTGCCGGCGGGTACGCCGAGGTGGCGGCGGCCGACTCCCGGCTGGTGATTCCGGCCGACGGTCTCGACCTGGCCCAGGCGGGCGGCTACCTGCTGGTCACGCTGACCGCCTACTACGGCCTGGCGGAGGCGGTCCGCCTGCGGCCCGGCGAGTCGGTGCTGGTCACCGCCGGCGCCGGCGGCCTGGGGACCACCGCCATCCAGATGGCGCGGGCGCTGGGCGCCGGCCAGGTTACGGCGGTAGCGTCCACGCCGGAGAAGCAGCGCTACGCTCTCGAGCACGGCGCCGACCGGGCGATCGGCTACGAGGCCGAGTTCCCGCGCAGCGAGGTGGTCTTCGACACCGTCGGCGGCGAGGTCTTCCTGAAATGCCTGGAGGCTGTGCCCCCGCTGGGGCGGATGGCGCTGATCGGGGCCTCGTCGGGCACGCCGCCTGAGGTGCCCGGCTTCGATGCCCTGCGGCGCCGCAACGTGGGGGTCTTCTGCTTCAGCTTCGGGATGCTGCGGCGCGCCGATCCTGCTCTGGTGGCCGCCACGGCGCCGCGGGCGATCGAACTTCTGCTGAGCGGCAAGGTCCGGCCCCCGGTCGGCGAGTCGCTACCGCTGGAGCAGGCGGCCGACGCTCACCGCCGGCTGACGTCGCGCCAGACCGTGGGCAAGGTGGTGCTCATTCCCTGACCGGGGCGGTGCCCGCGGGCTGATCGCCCGCCAGCAGCCGGACCAGGGCCTGCGCCGCCGTCACCCGCGACCCGTCCACCGACACCAGGCGCCAGCCGAACAGCGCGCCACCAACGGTTCGGCCCGCCAGCGTCCAGGCCGCCAGGTGGTACCCGGCGTAGACGCCGGCCAGCGCCAGCCCCCGTCTCCGCGGCGCGGCGCGGGCCAGGGCGGCGCAGAGGGCGAGGTCGAGGGCGGCGGCCAGAGTGAGGTTGCGACGGCCGGGGGGCTCCCCGGGCAGCGGGTCGCGGCCCCGGAGCTGCAGCAGGGTCAGCCGCGTGACGGCGTGGTGGACCGGCAGCTGGGTCAGCCAGTAGATCGGCCGCGGCAGCCAGGGGGCGTAGCCGTGGAGACGGCTGCTCAGCTCGCCGTCGCGCCAGCGGATCCGCAGCCAGCCGCCGGCCCGCGCTGCCAGCAGCCCGCCCCGGATCGGCCACCGCACGCCGTGCTCCTCGACCTCCGGCTCGCCGAACTCCAGCAGCGTGAGGGGACCGAAGCGGATGCGCCCGGCCTCGGAACTGGCGAGCCAGAGCGTGAAGCTGCTGGCCACCGGCAGGTAGCCGCGCCGCATGCGCTCGCCCGGCACCGATCGCGGCGCACGGACTCGATCTTCGACATCGACCACGTGTGCCATTCAACCCCACGAAGTCTGGCGACTTCGCGGGGACCCCTGATTATTGTGGCCAGCGTGAGGGTGTTCACCGCCCGGGTCACGGCGGCGGTGCCGGCGCGCAGAGCCTTCGACTTCGTAGCCGACTACCGGAACGTGTCGAGGCTGCTGGACGGAGTCACCCGCTGGGAGCCGCTGGGCCGCGACCACGGAGTGGGCGCACGCTTCGACGTCGAGATGCGGACCTTTGGCATCCCGCTGCACAACGTCCTGGTCATCGACCGCTGGGACGAGCCGCGCGAGCTGGCCTGGCGCTCGGAGTCGGGGCTGATCGAGCAGACCGGCGGCTGGCGCTTCAAGCCGCGCCGGGGCGGGACCGAGATCGAGCTCCGGATCGCCTACGAGCCGCCGGGCGCCGCGCTCGGCAACCTGATCGCGGGCCGCGCCGACGCGCTGGTCAGGCGCCGGTTGGAGATGGCCCTGGAGCGGATGCAGGCCGAGCTCGAGGGGTGAGCAGGACCGCCAGGCAGGACACGCCGAAGGCGGCGGCGGTCACCAGGAACGCCAGCTTATAGTCGTGCAGGCGGTCGTACAGGTAGCCGGCGGCGATCGGGCCGGCGGCGCCCAGCGCGGCCACCATCACCCCCTGCACCGCCGTGATGGCGCCGTAGGCCAGCCGTCCGAACTGGTCGGCCATGACGTTGGCGCGGAGCGGAGACACGGCCCCGAAGGCGAATCCGTAGACGGCTACGTAGGCCCAGAGCAGGGCCTGGTTGCGGGCCCCCAGCAGGAGCAGGACGCCGATCGCCTGGAGGGCTGCCGCCAGCACCAGCAGGGCCTGGGGTCCGTAGCGGTCGCTGAGCAGGTTCATGACCAGCCGCGCGGGCAGGGAGGCCACGCCCAGCAGGCCCGCCACGCCCGCCGCGAAGACGGGGTCGTACCCGCGCCCGATCAGGTACGGAACCTGGTGCGCGAGGATCACCGAGTGGCCCATCAGGCCCAGCCCGCTGGCAGCGGTCAGCGTCCAGAAGGCGCCCTTGCCGAGCGCGGGCCCGAGTCGGGTGCCGCCGCGCTGGGCATGGTCCGCCGGCTGGCGGCGCAGCACCAGGAGGTGGATGGGGAAGCAGATCAGCAGCTGGCAGGCCGCCATCACGAGCAGGGTGGGGCGCCAGCCGTAACGGGCGATCAGGGCGCCCGCCAGGGGGTAGAAGATCACCGAGGCGAAGCCGCCCAGGGTGGTCAGGAGGGCCAGCGCGGAGCCGCGGCGCTGCGTGAACCAGTTGGTGATCACCGTGAAGGTGACCGGGTAGAAGGTGAGGGCCTGGGCGAGCCCGAGACCGCCCGCCCAGAGCAGGTAGAACTGCCACAGCTCGTGGACCTGTGAGAGCAGTGCCAGGCAGGTAGCCCCGAGCAGGGAACCGGAGGTCATCAGCGCCCGCGCGCCGCGGCGGTCGACCTGGCGCCCGATCGGCACCCCGAGCATGCCCGAGATCAGGAAGGCGAGGGAGAAGGCCCCGGAAAGCTCGGCGCGCGACCAGCCCAGCTCGTGCTGCATGGGCACCACCAGGACGCCGAAGAGGTACTGGGTGGTCCCGTAGGAGACGATGGTCGTGACCCCGAGGGCCCACACCAGGACCCAGCCGTAGTGCGGCCTGCGGGCCTCCGCCACGGGGAGGGATGCTAGCTGGCGTGCATCCGCCGGCGAATGCACGCGTCCTCGGGCGGAAATGGCGTGCCGTCGCCGGCGGATGCACCGCGCGGGGCTTGCGAGTCGCCGTTAACGGGTGACGTTGTGCTCCGTGTATCCGGGGGTCGACGCTCCCGGCGTGCTTGCGCAAGGACGCTTCACGCTCGACGATGCGCGCCGGGTCGGCATCACACGGCGGCAGCTGCAGGGAGGTCGATTCCGGCGCCTGGGGCCGCGTACCTACGCGCGGGCGGGGTTGTCCGAGACCCCTGAGCTGCTACTGGCCGCGGCTCGACTCCGGCTGCCGCCGGAAGCCGCCTTTTCGGGCAAGACCGCCGCCTGGCTGCACGGTCTCGACCTGCCTCCTTGCGCGCCGATCGAGGTCACTGTTCCGGACAAGACCGGAGTCTCGGCTCGGGCTGGCGTATCACTGCGGCGAGCCGCACTCGAGCCCGCCGATCTCGTGTGCGTGGACGGGATGTTGGCCACGTCGGTGCTGCGCACCCTGGCCGACCTCGCGCTGCGACTACCCCTCGTCGAAGCCGTGGTCGTTGCCGACTCGGCTTTGCGCAGCGGGCTCCTCGCCGTGACTGAGCTGGACGCTTACGTCTGCGCCCACGCCGGCCGCAAAGGCGTGAAGCGTTTGCGACGGGTAGCGGAGCTGGCCGAACCGGCAGCTGAGTCCCAGATGGAAAGCCGGCTGCGCCTGGTGCTGGTGCTCGGCGGGCTACCGCGCCCAGAGGCGCAGGTTCCGCTGTACGACGCGAAGGGCCATTTCCTCGGCCGGCCGGATCTCTTTTACCGCGCTCAACGCCTCGCGATCGAGTACGACGGCGGCATTCACCGCGACAAGCTCGTGGAGGACAACCGTCGCCAGAATCTCCTCCTTAGCGCGGGGATCGGACTCCTGCGGTTCACGCGCGCCGACGTGTACGGCGCTCTGGACTCAGTGGTGGCGCAGGTCCGCGCCTGGCTCGACCGCGCGTAAGTCCATGCGAGTGCATCCGCCGGCGACGGCAACCTCACTTCCGCCCCGGGGGCGTGCATCCGCCGGCGGAAGCACCGCTTTGCGCTTTTAGTGGGCTTCCTTGCGCCAACGCAGCGGGGCGCCGAGGCGACCCCCCAACAGTCTGGTCAGCTCGCCCGGCTTCGGCATCCGCCCCGCGTCGGCCTTGTCGAACACCGGGTCGCCGTCGACGAAGACCTTGAAGACGCCCTTGGTGCCGGTCTTCAGCTCAACGCCGGTGAGTATCGGCGCCCATCCCACCAAGATCTCGGTTGCCACACGGACAGCCTGGTCGAGGTGGTCTCAAGGGACGCAGTACTCGACGACCACCTCGTGCTGGGGATTGACCATCTTCCTCCAGTATCCCGTTTACGAACCTTTGATTCCGCGCTGAGATCGGGGCCACAGGCCGGCCTTTCCATCCGGGCGTGGGCAACGCCTTCCTCGCCGCCGTCCTTGCGCTGGTCACCGCGGCGCCCGCGCCGGCGGCCCCCGTCCCGCGCGACCCCGGAACCTTGGAACAGGAGGTCGTCCAGCTGGCCGCGGCGGCCGGCGCCGACGTCGGCGTAGCCCTCATCGAGCTGGGCGACGAGGCGCCGGTGACCTGGTCCTACAACGGGGACCTCCAGTTCATAGCAGCCTCTACGTACAAGCTGCCGCTGCTGATGGCGGAGGCCCAGCTGACTGCGACCGGCGCCGTCCGCGACTCCGACGCCATCTGCTACTCGGACTCCGAGTGGGAGGACGGCTGGTACAGCGACTACACCGACGGCGCCTGCTACACGCGGCTCGACCTCGCCACCCGGATCGGCCAGCAGTCCGACAACACCGCCGCCCACATGCTGGTCGACAGCCTCGGCGGCGAGGCCGCGCTCAACGGCTACGCCGCCCTCCACGGCGCCACCGAGTCCTTCTTCTACGACCCCAACACCACGACCGCGGCCGACCTGGCGCGGCTTTGGGCCGGCGAGGCCGCGGGCGAGGCCGGTGGCGGGGGCGCCCAGCAGTGGCTCTACCCGCTGCTCACCCATACCTCGTTCGAGTCCGGGATCCCGGCCGGAATCCCCAGCGGGGCGACCGTCGTGCACAAAGTCGGGATGCTGGACGGCGAGGTCAACGACGCCGCACTGGTGCCGAACGGGCCGCGGGGCGCCTATGTGCTGGTGGTGATGACCGACGGACCGGGCGGGGACGCCGGCTGGTCGCTGGTCAGCCAGGTCTCCCAGGCCGTCTGGAGGTTCGAACTAAGCTGAGCGGGTGACCGCCCAGGAGCCGATGCGCGTCGGCCTCAAGCTGGCGCCCCAGCACGTGACCATCGAGGACCTGCGCTACGTCTGGCGGGTCGCCGACGAGGGCGGCTTCGACCACCTCTGGAACTTCGACCACTTCAACCCCATCGTGGGCGATGTCGGCGGCGACATCTTCGAGGGCTGGACGCTGCTGGCCGCGATGGCCGAGGCCACCCAGCGGGTGCGCATCGGCTGCATGGTCACCGGCAACAGCTACCGGCACCCGGGCGTGCTGGCCAAGATCGCCGTAACCGTCGACCACCTGAGCAATGGGCGGCTGGAGTTCGGGATCGGCGCCGGCTGGGCCGAGGTCGAGCACCGCATGCTGGGCCTCGATTTCCACACCACCGGCGGCCGCATCCGCCGGCTGCGCGAGGCGGTCGAGATCTGCAAGGCGCTCTGGACCCAATCCCAGGTGAACTACGACGGCCGCTACTACAAGCTGCAGGACGCGGTCGCCGAGCCCAAGCCGGTGCAGAAGCCCCACCCGCCGATCTGGATCGGCGGCAGCGGCGAGCAGCTCACGCTGGGGGTCGTGGCCGAGCTGGCTGATGCCTGGAACCACACCGGTCCTGCGGCCGAGGCGGAGCACAAGCTGCAGGTGCTCGATCGCCACTGCGCCGAGGTCGGCCGCGATCCGGGCACCGTCCGCCGCACCGTGCAGATGCGCTACGCAGGCGACGTAGAGGAAACACTGCGGACGACCGAGGAGATGCACAAACTGGGATTCGCCGACGTCATCTACACCGTGAAGGTGGACGAGGGCCGGCGGCTGGCCGACGAGGTCGCCGAGAAGATCCTGCCCCGGCTGCGCGGCCGCGGCTAGGCCGGCCGTGCGCCTGGACCACGACAGCTCCCGCCTCCTGGGCGAGGCCCGGATCGGGATGCTGGCCCTGCACGCCGGCGGACTCCCCCTCGTGAACCCGGCCGCCTTCAGCTACCAGGCGGGGTCGGTCTGGATCACGACCTCGCGCTACGCCGCCAAGTTCGCCCTCGCGCGGCGCGACCCGCGCGCGGCCTTCCTGGTCGAGGCCCGCGGCCGCAGCGTCGAGCTGCACGGTCTCCTCGAGCCATACGACGTGCGCAGTGTTTCCGGGGCGCTGCGCGCCGCGGCCGACGCGCCCAGCTTCGGCTTCGGGATGGCCGCCTACACGCTCAAGAACGCCGGTTTCATCGGCGGCTACCTGGTCGACCTGGTGGGCATCCCCCGCGAGTGGTGGCCGTGGAACCGGGTCGTGATCAGGCTCCGCGTCGACCGCTACCGGACGCTGCTGGCGGAGTCGCCGCCCAAGGCGGCCCGCTCCAGCCTGGAGGGGGTGCCCGTCTCCGTCGGGCGCAGCCTGGAGACGCAGGGCACCGGCTACCTGTGCTGGGATCGCAAGGGCTACCCGAGCCTGGCCCCAGCCATGTGGGCGGCGGCCGGACCCGACGTGGGCTGCTGGCTGCCCGAGGGCCTGGCCACTCCCCGCGACCGGACCGCGGCCTGCCTGGTGGTGGAGAGCCATCACCGCTATCGCGCCACCCGGATGCTGGGCGCCTGTGTGCGCGGAGTCCTGCATCGCGATGACTCGCTCCGCCATCTGATCGGGGAGCGCTATGGCGTGCCGCTCGAAGGCGGCACCGTCCTGCGCCTGGGCGCCCGCCGGGTCACGCACTGGCGGGGCTTCGCGGTGGCCACCACCACCGTGGGCGCGCGCGTAGCATCCTGACGCCATGCCCCGCCCCCAGGCCCCTGACGTCGACACCCGCCGCTGGAGCGGTGGCGCTTGGCAGGATGTGGATGACCGGCTGGCCGCGGAGGAGCCGCTTCAGCTGAGCCTGGGCGGCGCGCCGCTCAGCATCGTGATGCGCACGCCCGGGCACGACCTCGAGCTGGCGCTGGGCCTGCTCTGGGCAGAGGGGGTGATCACTTCTCTGGAGCAGGTCGCGCGCGTGCGCGTGAGCGCGGAAGCGCACGAAGCGGAGCCCGCCCTGGAAGTTGCGGGCGACCTGGTGGAGTCGAACCAGGTCGACTTCCACCTGCGCGGCGCGCCCGCCCGGCTGCCGGAACGGTCCTTCCTGCAGAGCAGCGCCTGCGGCGTTTGCGGCGCCACCACCGTGGAGTCGCTGGCGCTCGACTTCGCCGTGCTGCCCGACGGTCCGCGTTTTGACGCGGCCCTGCTGCCGCGCCTGGTCGAGGCGCTGCGCGCGCAGCAGCGCGTGTTCGACCAGACCGGCGGCCTGCACGCGGCGGGCCTCTTCACGGCCGGCGGCGAGCCGGTGGTGGTGCGCGAGGACATCGGCCGCCACAACGCGGTCGACAAGGTGGTCGGTCGCGCGCTGCTGGATGGCCTCGTGCCCGCGCGCGAGCTGCTGCTGGCGGTGAGCGGACGGGGCGGTTACGAGATCGTGCAGAAGGCGGTGGCCGCGGGCATCCCGGTGGTCGCCGCGGTGGGCGCGCCCTCCAGCCTGGCCGTGCAGACCGCGCGGCGCTTCAACCTGACACTCGCCGGCTTCGTGCGCGACGGGCGCTTCAACGTCTACTCGGCCCCCAACCGTTTGGAGTGAAAGTCCCCCTCCCCTATTGGGAGGGGGTCTTCCTTTCAAAGTGGTTGCGCGCCACCATTCGCAGCACCACCTCGCCGTGCTGGTTCACCAGCTCGCCCTTGCCGCGCACGGTGCCCCGTGAGGGATTGCTCTCCGAAGGAGTGACCTCGAGCACCTCATAGGTTCCGCGCAGGACGTCACCCGGGCGCACCGGCTTCAGCCAGCGCACCTCCTCGAGTCCCGGCGAGGCCAGCGACGCGGACTTGTTGAGAACCTCGATCGCCACCAGGCGCATGAACAGCGACCCGGTGTGCCAGCCGCTCGCGATCAGCCCCCCGAACACCGTCTGCTTGGCCAGCTCCGGATCCACGTGGTAGGGCTGGGGGTCGAAGCGGCGGGCGAAGTCCAGCATCTCGTCCTCGGTCAGCGTCACCGAGCCGAGGCCGATCACCTCGCCGACCTGGAAGTCCTCCAGGTACCTCACCGCAGGTCGTACCGGAGAAAGACATGCGAGCCCTGGCGCCGGACCCCGGCCAGGCGTCCCCACGCCCCGCGCTCGGGCAACAGCTCCACGCCGCCGACCATACCCGGGCGCCAGCCCTGGTCGCGGCCCGCCAGCACCGGCGAGAGGGTGATGAAGGCCTCGTCCAGCAGCCCCTCGCGCACCAGCTCGCCGATCACCTGGGGGCCGCCCTCGCAGAGCACCCGGCGCCAGCCGCGGGCGCGCAGCTCGGCCAGAACCTCGGCGATCGGCCGCGCCCCTTCCAGGATCAGCGGGTCGGCGGCGAAGGCGCGCTCGGAGCGGTCCAAGGAGCCCGAGGCGCTGAGCACCACCAGCCGCGGCTCCGGCGCCAGCCCCAGCGTCGAGCGCAGCCCAGCGAAGTGGTCCGCGCAGGGCGGATAGATGTAGCTCGGCGTCCACAGGTGGCCGCTGTCCTCGCGGAAGGTCTGCGCCCCCACCAGCACGCAGTCGGCGCAGGCGCGCAGCAGGCCCATCAGGAAGCGGTCGCCCTCGCTCCGCCCGCTGAGGGCGGGGCCGGACGACACGCCCGCTCCAGGGAGCGCGACCACCCCGTCCAGGGAGGACACGAAGTTGGAGTAAACGCACTCCCCGCGCAGCGCCAGCGGGCCCCCGTACATGCGCTCCAAGGGCTCGCTGAGGGGCACCTGCAAAGCGTCGGGGGGAGCTGCTTCGAAGAGGCTCTGGAGCGGTTCCACGAATACCAAACATGGCAGAAGTCCGCGCGCACGCGTGCTAAGGTCGCCCGCAACCGTGCCACCGAAGGCCAGTCCGCCGCCCGACGCCTTCACCACCGAGGCCACCCTGCGCGCCCTCCAGGACATCTCGGTGGCGACCAATGCCGCCCACGACCCGGCTACCGTGGCCGAGCTGGCGGTGGCCCGCGCCAAGACCCTGACCGGCGCCGATGGGGCGGTCGTCTTCGCCTATGACGCGCCCACTCGCCTGCTGCTCCCGCTCCACGAGACCGAGTCCGCGATCGAGGAGCCCCCCTGCCGCCCCGGCCAGGGAGCGATCGGGATGGCCTTCAAGTCGGGTGCCCCGGTGGTGGTCGACGACTACCGGACCTGGAAGCACGCGCTTCCCGAGTCCCAGGTCCGGGGCATGGTCAGCGCCCTGGCCGTGCCGCTGCTCTCCGATGACCGCCCGATCGGCGCCCTCGGCGTCTGGACCTACGCACCCCGCGACTTCACGGAGCGGGAGACGCAGCTGCTGACCCTCTTCGCGGCCCAGCTCGCCCCGGCCCTGGAAGGGGCCCGGCTGACCGAGGAGGCGCAGGCCAAGGCGCGCATGTTCCAGGCTCTGCACGAGGTCGCGGTCGCGTCCAGCGGGGTCTTCGACACCGAAACGTTGGGCCGCCTGGTCGTGGAGCGCGCGGTCACGCTGCTCGGCCTCGAGGGCGCCGGCCTCTGGTGGTGGGACGGCGACGAAAAGCTCCTCAACCCGGTGGCCTGGCAGGACGCCCGCGAGGGCTGGACGATCGGGCCCTACAAGAGCGGCGAGGGCGCCGTGGGCAGCGCCTTCGCGGGCCGCCACGAGATGGTCATCGAGGATTACCAGGGCTGGACCGGCGCCGCCTCCGCCGCCAAGCACGCCGGCGTCAAGGCCACCCTGGCGGTGCCGCTGCTGGCCGGCGACCGGGCCATGGGCGCGATGTCGGTCTGGACATACGAGAGCCGCCGCTTCCGGCGCGAGGACAGCCAGCTGCTGGCCCTCTTCGCGGCGCAGGTGGCGCCCGCGCTGGAGCGCACCCGGCTGGCCGCCGAGCGCCAGCACCAGGCCGACGTGCTGCGCGCGCTCAACGACGTGGCGGCGGCGGCCAGCGGGCTCCTGGAGCCGCGCGCGCTGGCCGCGCTCACGGTCGACCGGGCACGCGACATCGTGAAGGCGGACAGCGCCGCCCTGATGTGGGGGGACCGCGCCCGCGGGCTGCTCATCAAGCTGGCCGACAACGACCCTGACGACCTGGCGCCGACCGTGATCCCGCACGACAACGGGGTCGTGGGCATGGTCTATGGCAGCGGCAAGCCGCACAGCGTGGGCGACTACGCGAACTGGAAGCACGCTTTCCCGCCCGCCGTCGAGAAGGGCATCGGGAGCGTGGCCGCGGTCCCCCTGCTGGTCGCCGACCAGCCCGTGGGCGGCATGGTGCTGCGCTCGCGGCAGGCCAGCTTCTTCGACGACGACAAGCTCGAGCTGGCCTCGCTGCTGGCGGCGCAGGTCGCGCCCGCCCTCCAGGCCGCCCAGCTCCATGCCGACCTGCTGGGCTCCGAGCAGCGCTTCCGCTCGCTCTTCGAGACCATCGCCTGCGGGGTGCTTGTGCAGGGCGCCAAGGGCGAGGTCCTGGATGCCAACCGGGCCGCCGAGGAGATCCTGGGCGTCGGCCTGGCCGAGATGCGCGGCCACTCCTCGGCCGAGCTCTGGGAGGTCGAGGAGGAAGGCTACGGCAAGCAGCGGCCGGCGCTGATCGCGCTCGCCACCAAGCGCCCGGTCCGCAACTACACCTTCAAGATCCGGCGCCGGGACGGCGACGTGCGCTGGCTGCAGGCCGACTCGATCCCCGTCCTCGACCAGGAGGGCCAGGCCTCGCAGGTGGTGTCCTCGATCATCGACGTCACCGAGCGCAACCGCGCCGAGGACGCCCTCCGTGAGTCGGAGGAACGGTTCCGGGCGGTCTACGACCAGGCCGGCATCGGCATCGCCCGCCTCAGCCTGGAGGGCAAGATCGAGGACGCCAACCCGGCGCTGGCCCAGATGCTCGGCTACACCGCCGAGGAGCTGGTCGGCCACGACGTCCAGGACTTCGTGCACGCCGACGACTTCCGCACCGAGGCCTGGCCCGACATCGTCTCCGGGCACCGGCGTTCGGTCCAGGCCGAGGTGCGCTGCAACCGCAAGGACAAGAGCGTGATGTGGGGCCAGACCACGCTCACGGGGGTGCGCGGCCGCGACGGCAAGATCACCTTCCTGATCGGGATGATCGAGGACGTCACCGACCGCAAGGCGCAGGAGGCGGCGATCGCCCACCAGGCCATGCACGACGCGCTCACCGACCTGCCCAACCGCGCGCTGCTGGCCGACCGCCTGCACCAGGCGATCCGCGTCGCCAAGCGCGAGCGCCATCACCTGGCCCTGCTGATGATGGACCTCGACCATTTCAAGGAGGTCAACGACACCTTCGGCCACCAGGCCGGCGACGTCCTGCTGCGCGACGTGGCGTCGCGCCTGCGCGGGGAGCTGCGCGGCTCGGACACGGTGGCCCGGCTGGGCGGCGACGAGTTCGCGATCCTGCTCGGTCGCGTCGAGACCTCGACCGCCGCGTCACACACCGCGCGCAAGTTGCTGCACGCGCTGGACGCGCCCTTCGTGGTCGAGGGCGAGACCGTCGACATCGGAGCCTCGATCGGCATCTCGATGTACCCGGAGCACGGCGGTGACGCGGACCTGCTGATGCGTCATGCCGACGTGGCCATGTACGTGGCCAAGCGCGCCGGCACCGGCTACAGCCTGTACGCCGCCGACGCCGATCGCCACTCGCCGTCCCGGCTGGCACTGATCAGCGAGCTCCGGCACGCCATCGACCGCGACGAGCTGGTGCTCCACTACCAGCCCAAGGTCGAGGTCAAGTCCGGGAAGGTGATCGGCGCCGAGGCGCTGGTGCGCTGGGCGCATCCGCGCCTGGGCCTGGTCACGCCCGACCAGTTCATCGACCTCGCCGAGCACACCGGCCTGATCCGGCCGCTGGGCCTCTGGGTGATCGAGAACGCCGTCAAGCAGTGCCGCGAATGGCGCCAGCGCGACATCGACCTCACGATCTCGATCAACCTGTCGATGCGCAACCTGCACGACCCGCAGCTGCCGCAGGTCGTGCACGCGGCGCTTCGACGGCACAAGGTCAAGCCGGCCTGGATCGTTTTCGAGATCACCGAGCACACGCTGCTCGCCGACCCCGAGAACGCGATGCGGATCGTGACCCGGCTGGCCGAGATGGGGGTCAAGCTCTCGATCGACGACTTCGGGACCGGCTACTCGTCGCTCTCCTACCTCCGCCGGCTGCCGGTGGGCGAGATCAAGATCGACCGCTCCTTCGTGCTCGGGATGGCGGCCGAGGAGAACGCGGCCGTGATCGTGCACTCCGCCATCGACCTCGGGCACAACCTCGGGCTGCAGGTGGTGGCCGAGGGGGTGGAGGACAAGCGCACGCTGGCGATGGTCCTGGAAGGCGGCGTCGACGTGATCCAGGGCAACCTGCTGGCCGCCGCCCGGCCGGCCGACGAGCTGGAGAAGGTAGTTGGCACTCTTAACCTGGATGAATTTAGGAGTGCCTAACTTATAATTTAGGACGGCCAATGATGTCCGTCCGCCAGCGCCAAGCCCTCTCCCAGTCCCAGGAGGACTACCTCAAGGCCCTCTACGAGCTGGGCTCGCGGGCGCGAGGCATGGTCGGCACCACCGAGCTTTCCGAGCGGCTCGGGGTCTCCGCCCCCTCCGCGGCGCAGATGCTGACCCGCCTGGCTTCCCTCGGCCTGGTCAGCCACGACCGCTACCACGGCTCGGCGCTGACCCCCGCGGG
>DATCNF010000401.1:0-2802 GCA_036565325.1 Candidatus Dormiibacterota bacterium
GCTCTACGGCCGCACCGTGCGGTCGCCGCACCCGCACGCCGTGGTGCGGGCGATCGACGTCGCGGCCGCCGCCGCGATGCCCGGCGTGCGCGCCGTGCTCACGGCCGACGACATCCCGGGCAAGCGCTTCTACGGCCTCGACAAGCTGCGCGACCAGCCGGTGCTCGTGGGTATCGGGGAGACCGTGCGCTACGCCGGCGAGGCGATCGCCATCGTGGCCGCCGACCACCCCGAGCAGGCACGGGCGGCGATGGCCGCGGTGCGCGTCGACTTCGAGGTGCTGACGCCACTCACGGACCCGGTCGAAGCGCTGGTCCAGGGTCACACCCTGCGCAACCTGGTCATCCGCCGCGGCGACTCCGACGCCACCGCGGACGTGGTCGTCAAGGGCTTCTACGAGGTCGGCCAGCAGGACCAGGCGCCGCTCGGCCCCGAGGCCGGGCTGGCGATCCCGGACGGCGAACGTGGCATCGACCTCTGGATCGCCACCCAGGCCCTGCACGTCGACCTCCGCCAGGTCGCCGACGCGCTCGGCCTGCAGCCCGCCCAGTGCCGGCTCCGGCTGGCCGGGGTGGGTGGTGCGTTCGGCGCCCGCGAGGACCTCTCGATGCAGATCCACGGCTGCATGCTGGCGCTGCGCACCGGGAGGCCGGTGAAGATGTGGTACGGCCGCGACGAGTCCTTCGTCGGCCACGTGCACCGGCACCCGGCCTGGATGTGGTACGAGCACGGCGCGGACCGCGCGGGCAACCTGGTCTACGTGCGCGCCACCATCGTGCTCGACGGCGGCGCCTACGCCTCCTCGTCCCACGCCGTGGTCGCCAACGCGGCGATCTTCGGCTGCGGTCCCTACCGCGTGCCCAACGTGCTCATGTGGTGCGGCGCCGCGCGCACCAACCACGTGCCCAACGGCGCCATGCGCGGCTTCGGGGCGGTGCAGTCGTGTTTCGCCCACGAGTCGCAGATGGACCGCCTGGCGGCGGCCGTGGGCTGCTCCCCGTTGGAGATCCGGCTGCGCAACGCGATGCGCACCGGCGACCGCCTGATCACAGGCCAGGAAGTCACGGGCGCGGCACCGGTGGCGGACCTGATCCGGCGCTGCGCGGAGCTTCCGCTGCCCTCACCGCCGGCGGGCCCGATGGCGCTCCCCGGCGGCGCCGGCAACATGGCCGAGCCCGAGGACGTCAAGCGTGGTGTGGGCTGGGCGCTCGGGTACAAGAACATCGCCTATTCCGAGGGCTCAGACGACTACGCCACCGCCCGGGTGCGGCTGGAGCGGCGCAACGGACATGCGGTGGCGCTGGTCAAGACCGCCGCCGCCGAGGTGGGTCAGGGGCTGGTCACCATCTGCGAGCAGATCGCCCGCACCGAGCTGGGGGTCCAGGAGGTGGAGCTGCTGCCCGCCGACACCCTGGTCGGCGACGCCGGCTCCTCGTCGGCCTCGCGCCAGACCTGGATGACGGGCGGAGCCGTGCGCCAGGCCGCCAAGCTGGTCGCCGAGGAGGTGCTGCGACGGGCGGGGCCACCCGGCCGCGGGCTGGCCGGCGGCCACGTGGTGGACGAGGAAGGGGTGGCGCTGGCGCCCCTCGCGCTCTTCCTGGAGGAGCCGATCGAGCGCGAGTATGAGAACCACCACCGGCCCACCGGCAAGCTGGACGAGGACGGCCAGGGCGACGCCCACGTGTCCTTCATGTTCGTGGCTCAGCGGGCGGTGGTCGACGTCGACCCCGAGGCGGGCCTGGCCCGCGTGGTCCAGGTGGCGACCGTCCAGGACGTGGGGCTGGCGATCAACCCGCTCCAGGTCCACGGCCAGATCGAGGGGGCGGTCGCGCAGGGGGTGGGGCTGGCGACCATGGAGGAGATCCAGGTCCGCGACGGGTTGATCCGCAACGCCTCCTTCACCGATTACCTGCTGCCGACCGCGCTCGACATGCCCGAGGTGACCTCGGTGCTGGTCGAGGAGGCCGAGCCCGACGCCCCCTACGGGGCCAAGGGGGTAGGGGAGCCGCCGCTGATCTCCTCGCCGGCCGCCATCTGCGCTGCCATGCGGGAGGCCTCCGGCCGCGAGCTCTGGCGGATCCCGGTCCGGCCGGACGAGCTGGCAGGTGTGAAGACGACGACCGCGCCGCGCGAGCTGGTCCCGGGCTCGCCACCGGAGTAGCTCAGCCCCACCAGCCCCCGTTCAGGAAGGTGTAGGTCCCGTAACCCATGCCGACCGCGCTGGCCGCCAGCAGGCCTCGGCGCAGCCAGGTCCGATCCACCAACAGGTCTGAGACCGGGATCAGGAGCGGGAACAGGGTGAGCTCGTACCGGCCCAGCGAGCGCCAGAACGAGAAGCAGAGCATCAGCAGCATCAGGGCCGCGCAGTAGGCGGCCAGGGAGCGCGCGAACCGGGGCCGGAACCAGGCCCAGGCGACGCCCACCACACCCAGCGCGGCCCAGAGCAGCTCGCCCGCGTATACGACGCGATTCTGGGTGCTGCCGTGCAGCGTGCTGCCGACATCGCTGACCAGGCCCTCCCAGGGCGGCGCCACGTGCAGGCGGGAGAACATGGGCAGCGCCTGGGCGTGGCTGTAGGCGAAGGGGTCGCCGATCCGCAGCCAGGTGTAGGCGGCGTAGACCAGCAGCGGCAGCGGCACGCAGGCGATCGCGGCCAGCGTCCACTTGGGGCGCAGGCCGTGCCGGTCCCGGTACTCGATCAGCAGCGGGACGACGAGCAGGAGGCCCAGCACCTTCATCGCGCAGGCGAAGGCGGCGGCGGCCGCCGCGCGTCCGAGCAGCCCTCGGCGGGCGTAGTAGAGC
>DATCNF010000402.1:0-9626 GCA_036565325.1 Candidatus Dormiibacterota bacterium
GTGCACCACCGAGCCGTGCTGGGCCTCGGCCGACTGCGTGGCGGGCAGGCCGACCTGGTACCGGAACCAGTGCTGGCGCGGGCATTCGCGGTAGGTGCTGACCGCGCTGAAGGAGAGCCGTACCAGTGCCGCCGCCACGCCCGACGCCCTGGTGCGCGCCGGCGGCCGCGACCGCCGGTCGGCGGCCACCGCGAGGAGCACGCGCTCGCGGAGCACGCCAGAGGTCGAGGCCTCGTCCAGGAAGCGCGAGCGCCGCCACTTGCGCGCGCCCTCGTAGCGCTCGGCCCAGGACAGCACCAGCCGCTGGCGGGCCCGGGTCATGGCCACGTAGAAGAGGCGCCGCTCCTCGGCGACCTGATCCTCGCGACCCCGCACCCCCGGCTCCAACACCGCTGCCGGTAGGTCGAAGCCCTCCCCCCGCCGGCCCAGCGGCAGGCGACCCTCGACCAGGGCAGGCACGAACACGGCGTCGAACTCGAGGCCCTTGGCCTGGTGAACGGTCATCACCTCCACGGAGGCGCCATCCGTCGCCTCCATCTGGTCGGCGAAATCGGGATCAGCTGCGGGAATGCCCTCGTCCAGCCCCGAGAGCATCACCAGGTCGAGCCGGGCCAGGTAGCCGGCCAGCCCGCGGTCGCGCACACGTTCGCAGTGGAGCTCGATCAGCTCGCCCAGCCGCGTCAGCGCCGAAGCGGCCCGCGCCAGGTCGGCCGGCGGCACCCCCCGTTCCAGGTAGGCGGTGCGCGTCATGAGCTCGAAGAAGAGCTCGTCGACGCCCAGCCGGCTGGTCAGCGAGGCCAGCTCAAGGAGTTCCCGGAGCATCGGATCGGCGCCGTTCTGACGCGCCAGCACCGGCAGCGCTAGCGCATCCGGGCCCGCGTTACGAACCAGGGCCAGGGCGGCGCCCAGGTCCTGGGCCAAGGGCGGCCGGGTGGTGACCCGTGCCATGGCCAGGAGGTCGCCCGGCTGGGCGATCCAGCGCAGCATGGCGACCGCGTCACGCACCTCCGGCAGCTGGTACAGACCCTGGCCCGCATGGTGCCGGAAGCGGATCCCGGCGCTGCGCAGCGCCTCGGCGATGGGGCGGGCGATGGCGTTGGTCCGGCAGAGCACCGCGATCCGGGCACCCGGTTCGGCGGCCAGCGGGCCGATGGCGGCGGCCAGCGCGGCCGCCTCGGCGCCCCCGTCCGGGCAGCGCAGGACCTCGACGGCGGGCCCCGCGGGCAGCGACCCTGACAGCGTTTTCGGGATCCGGTCGGCGTTGTTCTCGATCAGCGCGCGAGCCGCCTTCACGACGCGGCCCGAGTTGCGCCGGTTGCGGCCCAGCGTCAATGTGTGGGCGGCCGGGAAGGAGCGGGCGAAGCGCTCCATGCTGGCCCGAGACGCGCCCCGGAAGCGGTAGATGCTCTGGTCGTCGTCGCCCACCACGCAGACCGAGCCCGACTCCGGAGCCAGCAGCTCCACCAGTCGCTCCTGGGCCAGGTTGGTGTCCTGGTACTCGTCGACCATCAGGGCCTGGAAGCGCTCGCGGTAGCGGGCCCGCACCTCGGGCCGCGCCTCCAGCAGGCGCACGGCTTCCACCAGGACGTCGTCGAAGTCGAGCAGCGCCTGGCGCCGTGTCCGCCGGGCGTGCTCCTGGAAGAGCCGCGCCGCCGCCAGCAGGCGGGGCGCGTCCGGATCATCGGGCGAGCGCCGGCACCAGGCGGCCAGGCTTTCGAAGGGCACCAGCTCCTGCTTCAGGCGCTCGAGCACCCGGAGCAGCGGCGACACCAGGTCGTCCGGCCGCTCCTCGCCCACCAGGACCGGATCTCCCATCTCCCACATCAGCTCCCGCAGGGCGATCCAGCGGTCCGGGCCTTCCAGGACTCGAAAGGCGGCGGGGATCCCGATCGCCGGCCCGTCCTCGCGCAGCCAGCGCATGGCCAGCGCGTGAAAAGTCCCCACGTGCGGCGGCGGCTCGCCGTCCAGGGCCTCGGCGATCCGCCTTCGCATCTCCTCGGCAGCCCGATCCGTGAAGGTCAGGACCAGGATTTGGGACGCCAGTTGACCGCCCGCGACCAGGCGCGCGAAGCGCTCGGCGATGACCGCCGTCTTGCCGGTCCCGGCGCCCGCCACCACCCGCAGCGGGCCCGCGGACCAGGCCGCCGCCGCCCGCTGCTCGGGGCTGAGCCGCACCTAGGGGTCCGGCCGAAAGGTGGGCCGCTGCATTTCGCGATCCCGACGCTTCGAGGCGCCAGCCGGCGCCGAGGAGCGGAGGGAGCGCAGCGGTAGCTGCGTGACCGAGCACCGCAGAAGCCGGCGTACGCATCGGACGTCTGGGCGCGAAAGGCACGGCATCACTTTTCGACTGGACCCCTAGAGGCCGCCGCTGGCGGGGCCGCGGCCGCTGCGCACCCGCAGCGCGCGCACCCGGCGCGGCAGGGCCATCGCGTTCAGGCGCTGGAGCAGGCTGTCGGCGTCGAGGCGCAGCTGGTGCGCCAGGGCGGGGTTGTCGGTCGCCACCGCCAGCGTGCCGCCCCGCATGCTCACCTCCTGACAGGACGCCGCCAGCTGGGGGCCCATCAGCTCCAGGAAGGCGATCCGGATTCGCAGCTCGGAGATCTGGCGGTTGTTGGGCTGCCGCGCCAGCACTCGGGGCAGGACTTTGCCCACCTTATCCACAGGGGCTGAGCTCGCCCTGTCGAATGCAGTGGACGTGCGCCGAGTGCATCAGCTCCAGGGGCAGGGGCGCGGCCTCGGCCGAGGTGACGACCACCTGGCCGGTCACTCCCACCCGCTCCAACAGGGCCTGGCGGCGGTCGGCGTCGAGCTCCGAGAGCACGTCATCGAGTAGCAGGATCGGGGGTTCGCCGCTGCGCGCGGCCACCAGGTCGGCCTCGGCGAGCTTGAGGCTGACCACCAGCGTTCGCTGCTGGCCCTGCGACGCGAAGGCGCGCGCGTCCCGACCTCCCAGTTCCAACCAGAGGTCGTCCCGATGCGGGCCCACCCCCGTCAGGCCCCGGCGCACGTCGAGACCGCGGGAGTTTTGCACAGCCTCCGCCAGTTCTGGGGGGGGACCCAGGTAGGCCACGCTGAGCTCCTCGCCGGCCGCGATCGCCCGGTGGTGGCGGGCGGCCAGCGGAGCCAGCTCGGCCACCGCCCGACGCCGGGCCTCCGCGATCGCGCCTCCAGCGCTCACCAGCTCCTCGTCCCAGGCGTCGAGGGTGCCGATCCCGGTCTCGCCGGCCGCGATCTGCTTCAGTAGGTGGTTGCGCTGCTCGAGGATGCGCGCATAGCGGGAGATCAGGCGCGCGTGACCCGGCTCGACCTGGACCAGCATCTGGTTGAGGAAGCGCCGGCGGTGCTCAGGCCCCGCCTTGACCAGGTTCAGGTCCTCGGGCCAGAAGAGGACGGCGGGCGCGATCCCGGGCAGGTCGAAAGCGCGCCGCGGCAACTCGTCGACCGCGATTCGTTTGCGGCCGCGACCGGCTTCCTCGCGGAGGTCGATGCGCACCTCGTGCCGGCGTCCGCCGCCCTCCACCCGGCCGGTCACCCGGGCCTCCGGCGCCAGCGGGCCGATCTGCTCGATCTCCCGCCGGGTGCGGGGGGAGGCGGAGAGGGCCAGCAGCGCGATCGACTCCAGGAGGTTGGTCTTGCCCTGGCCGTTGGCGCCCAGGAAGAGGTTGAGCTGGCCCCCCAGGTCGAGGTCGAGGTTGCGGTAGTTGCGGTAGTTGCGGAGCTCCAGCCGCAGCAGGCGCACCCGGCGCCTTACATGGCCACCCGGACGGGCATGATCACGTAGAGGTACTGGTCGGAGCCGGGTGGGCGGATCAGCCCCGGGCTGAGCGGCCCGTCGAAGAGCAGCTCGACCTGGTCCTCGGCGGCGACCGCCAGCGCGTCCAGGATGTAGCGGGCGTTGAACGCGATCTGGATGTCGGAGCCGTCGACGTCGGCGGTGACCTCGGCTCGGCTGTCGCCGACCTCGTTGGTGGTGGCCGAAAGCACCAGCCCCCCGGTCTCCGTCTTGAGCCGGATCACGTTGGCCGAGTCGCGGGCGAAGAGCGAGACCGCGCGCACGGTCTGGGTCAGCTCGGCGGTCGAGACCTTGATCGTGGTCGAGCTCTTGGTGGGGATAACCTGTGTGTAGTTCGGGTAGGTGCCGTCGATCAGCCTGGACGTCACCTCGGAGCTGCCGGCCCGGAAGAAGATCTGGTTGCGGGCCTTGCTCACGATCACCTCGACCTCGCCCGACTCGCCCCGAAACGCTCTCGGCAGCTCGGCCAGAGCCCGCGCGGGCACGATGAGCCGGGCGTCCAGCTCGTTTCCGCTCTTGGCCTGCAGCTTGCGCACCGCCAGCCGGTGACCGTCGGTAGCGGCCAGCGTCTGGCCCTGGGCGTCGATGTGCAGGAGCACGCCCGTCAGGACCGGCCGCGCCTCATCCGTGGAGGCCGCCATCTGAGTCTGCTCGATGGCCGCCAGCAGCTCGTCGAGGGGGATGCTGAGCCGGTCGCCCTCATCCGGCCGCGGGCCGGGCGGGAACTCCTCGGCCTCGATGCACTTGACGTGGGTGTCGAAGCGGGCGCACTTGAGGCTCAGGGTCTGGGTGGGCAGGTCGAGGGTCATCTCGAGGTCCTTCTCGGGCAGGGTGCCCACGAAATCCGTGAGCAGCCGGGCCGGCACCGTGGTGCTGCCCTCCTCGGCGACCTCGGCCGCCACCACCTTGCGGATCCCGACCTCCAGGTTGGTCGCCGTCAGGGCGAGTCCCTCGGCCGTGGTCTCCAGCAGGATGTTGTTGAGGATCGGCAGCGTGGTCCGCGTCGAGATGGCGCGCGAGACGATCTGGAGCGCCTGGCTGAGCGTGCTGGGCTGGCAGGTGAGTTTCAACGCGGACTGGCTCCTTATCCCCATCAGTTGACTGACTCCTCGATAGGGAGGCTTCGCCGCCCTATCCGTAAGCGCTGTGGATGCTGTGCAAACCCCGTTCGCGGCAGCTTCGGCGGAGCGGGGGAAAAGGATAGGTGAAACGCCAGGCTATCCCTGTTAAGGCTGTTGGTGACCTGTGGACTGGGGGCCGGCCGGTAGCTGCTCAGGGCTTGTCGGCGGGCTATCAACAGGCGGCTGGGGAAAGCCTTCATTCGGCGTAGATCCTCTCCCGCAGCACCTGCAGGTCATAGCGCAGCCGCTCGTCCTCCTTGAGCTCGTTGGCGATCTTGTCGATCGAGTGCAGCGCGGTGGTGTGATCGCGACCCCCGAAGGCCTGCCCGATCACCGGCAGTGAGGAGGGCGTCTCCTCGCGAACCAGGAACATGGCGACCTGGCGCGGGAAGACGATGTGCTTGTCGCGGCGCTTGCTCTTCATGTCCTCGGTGGAGAGGTTGTAATAGTCGGCCACCGTCTGCTGGATGCGCTGGATGGTGAGCGGCCGCCGGGTGCCGGCGGGGATGATGTCGGAGAGCAGGCTGGCGGCCTCGTCCTCGTCGATCTGGCGCTGGTGGATGGCGGCAAAGGCGAGCACCCGGGTGAGCGCGCCCTCCAGCTCCCGGATGTTCTTCTGGACCTTGTGCGCGATGAAGGTCAGCACCGGCTCCGAGATCAGGCCGCCGCTGAGGCCCAGCTTCGACTTCAGGATGGCCAGGCGGGTCTCGAAGTCCGGCGGCTGGATGTCGGCGAGCAGGCCCTGCTCGAACCGTGAGCGGAGGCGGTCCTCCAGGGTCGGGATCTCCTTGGGAGGCCGGTCGGAGCTGATCACGATCTGGCGATTGATCTCGTGCAGGGCGTTAAAGGTGTGGAAGAACTCCTCCTTGGTGCGGTCCTTGCCGGCCAGGAACTGGATGTCGTCGATCAGGAGCACGTCGACCGTCCGGTACTTGTGCCGGACCTCGGCCATGTGCCCGGTCTGGATGGAGGCGATGACCTCGTTCACGAACTGCTCGGAGGTCACGTAGGAGACCCGCTTCTTGGGGAAGCGCTTGCGCACCTCGTGGCCGATCGCGTGCATGAGGTGGGTCTTGCCCAGGCCCACGCCGCCATAGAGGAAGAGCGGGTTGTAGTGCTCGCCGGGCGCGTCGGCCACCGCCATGGCCGCGGCATGGGCGAAGCGGGAGTTGTTGCCGACCACGAAGGAGCTGAACTTGAACTTCTCGTTGAGCTCGGCGCTGGGGGCCTGCGCTGGCTCCTCCGGCATCAGGTCCTCGACCAGGCCCGGGGGCGGCTCCTCGAGCACAGAGGCGCGCAAGCCGCTGGGTGAGACCACGAAGTCGACCTCCACCTCACCGCCGGTGACCGCCTGCAGGGTCTCCTGGATCAGCCCCGCGAAACGGTCCTCCAGCCAGTCCTTGGCCAGCTTGCTGGGCACACCGATCCGAAAGCTGCTGCCCTCGGCGGAGACCAGGCTGGTGTTCTTGAGCCAGGTTTCGTAGCTGGGTTTGGCGAGCTGGAAGCGGAGCTCCTCCTGAACGGCTGTCCAGATGTGGTCCTGATTCACGTCTATGCCCTTCTCCTCGGCGGCGCGATGGCCTGTGCAAAACATGCGGGCGGCCGGCGGCCGGTCGACGGCGGCGACCGGCGGGCGCTCGGGCGCGGGTGCGAAGCGGCGGCGGCGACTTTTCCACAGCCCTGATCGGCGGCCATCTGCCAAGTGGTGGATTGACTGTGGAAAACCGCTCCGGAGCCTTCCCGCTTACCTTCTGACGCCCGCCGACCCGGCCCGCCCAAGACGGTCCACCGAGCCGGCAGACAGGTTCGCGGCCTGGCCTGCAAGCTCCGGACTCCTGTGAAAACCTGTGTGGAAAACGCAACCGGCGCCGGCCGGTGGGCGTCACCCAGGACATGGAAGCGCGGGACGCCGCGGTCCCGACAGCGCCGGTGTCAGGTCACGACTGGAAGGCTGTGCTGCGACGTCTGCAGGAGGTGCTGTCGGAGCGGGGCGGCCCCTTTCCGGTCGCCAACAATAGCAAAGGCCCCTTGGGGTAGCAAGGCATTTCCGGGGCGGCTCTCGGGGCCGGTTGAAGGCCAGCTTCGGCTATCATCGGGGCTCCTGGCCCGCCGCCTCGGCGGTGGCCGCATGCCCTCAAGAGGTCACCAGCATCAAGCGCACCTTTCAGCCCAAGAAGCGATACCGCCGGCGCGTCCACGGATTCCTGCGCCGCATGAGCTCTGTCGGCGGCGCGCGGGTCATCCGCAACCGCCGGCGCAAGGGTCGCCGCCAGCTCACCCCGGGCTGAGCCGCCGCCGCGGCCCTGCCCGGACCCGGGGGTGAAGCGTCGGTTCCGACTCCGGCGGCGTGGGGATTTCCAGGCCACCCTGGGGGCCGGGCGGATCTACGCCGGCCGCACCCTGATTGCCTTCGCGCGCCCACGACCCTCGCCGCCCACCCGGGTCGGCGTGACCGTGAGCCGCGGCGTGCGCGGCGCCGTCCGCCGCAACCGGGCCCGGCGCCGGGTGCGGGAGGCGGCGAGGCTGCGCCTCGTCGGTGATGATTCGCGGCTCGCGCAGCCGGGAATACCGTACGACGTGGTCCTCATCGCCAGGCCGGCCGCCCTCACTGCCGAGTTCGCCAGCCTGCTCCAGGACGCCGAGCGGGTGGCCGGCCGGCTGGCCGCCCCGGGACCGCGTTCGTGACCCGCATCGTGCTGACGCTGATCCGGGGCTACCAGCTCACCCTCTCCCATCTCTTTGCGGGCAGCTGCCGGTACTACCCTTCCTGCTCCCACTACACTTACGAGGCGGTCTCGAGGTATGGCTGGCTGCGCGGCTCCTGGATGGGGACCCGCCGCATAGCCCGGTGCCACCCGTTCGCCAAGGGCGGCTACGACCCGGTCCCGTGACCAAGCCAACATGACTGAGACCGCGCCCGCACGAAGGCAGTCGCCGTGAACGATATCCGTCACCTGTTCGATCTCTTCCTGCCCGTCAACCACCTCTGGTGGGCGATCTTCGGGCAGAGCTTCACGCTGGCGCTGAAGTTCCTTTACAACGGCATGGCGGCGGTGCCTCCGCTCCAGTTCCTGGGCGCTTACGGCCTCGCCATCATCCTGCTCACGGTCGTCATCAAGGTGGTGCTCTCACCGCTCTACCACTTCCAGCTCTCGGTGAGCCGCAAGACGCAGGCCGAGCAGCGCCGGATCGCCCCCGAGGTGGCGGCGGTGCGCAAGAAGTTCAAGAACGAGCCCCAGAAGCAGCAGGCGGCGCTGATGGAGCTCTACAAAGAGCACGGCATCAACCCCCTGAGCAGCCTCACCGGCTGTCTGCCGGCGGTGGTGCAGCTGCCGATCCTGACCGCGCTCTACTACGTCTTCCTGGGCAACGCGCGCACGCACGCGTTCGTCTCCGACCACTTCCTGTGGGTGCCGCACCTCAACGACTACCCGAACGCCCATCCCCTTTTCACGGGGCTCCCCATCCCCGCCGTCGCCTACCTGGTGATCCCGCTCCTGGCCGCCGCCACCACCTTCGTGCAGTCGCGGATGATGCAGCAGCCGCCCAACCCCAACGCCACCGAGCAGGAACAGCAGGCGCAGCAGATGACGCAGTCCATGCAGGTGGTGATGCCGCTGATGATCGCCTACTTCGCGTTCGTCACCCCGGCCGGCCTGGGCCTCTACTGGTTCATCTCGAACTGCTTCGCTATCATCCAGCAGTACTTCGTGAACGGCTGGGGGGGAATGCGACGGGGAGGACCGCCTCCTCTGCAAGCCACGCCGCCCAGCGTGAAACCAAAACCCAAGGACCCGGGTCCGGCGCCCAAGGCGCCGCCGGGAGCGAGACCCAGGAGGGCCAGGCGATGAAGTCGGCCGAGGGCCGTGGCCGCACTCTGGAAGAGGCGGTCGACGGCGCGCTCATCCAGCTCGGCGAAAGCCGGCGCAACGTGGACGTCAAGGTGATCAGCGAATCCGCCGAGGAGACGGTGGTCGAAGTCACCGTGATCGCCGCCGGTCCTGTGGCCGCGGCCGCGACCCTGGCCGCGGGGGCCGAGGGCCCCATCCCCGCGCAGTCCGCCGAGCAGGCCGTGCGCGAGGCCCAGGAGGCGAAGACCATCGTCGACCAGCTGCTGACTCACATGGGCATACGAGCGCAGGTCGGCGTGCGCGGCGTCGGCGAGGCCATCCTGCTCGACGTCAGCGGCCGCGACCTGGGGATGCTGATCGGCTGGCGCGGGGAGACGCTGCGCGCATTGCAGACGATCACCAACCTGCTGGTCGGCCGCAAGCTGGGGCCCGATCGGCGCGTGATCGTCGACGTCGAGCGCTACCGCCAGCGCCGCGAGCACACCGTCAAGGAGATCGCCTTCCGCGCCGCTCGCCAGGTCAAGGTGACGGGCGATCCCATCACCCTCGACGCCATGCAGGCCTTTGAGCGCCGCGCCATCCACCTGGCCCTGGAGGACGACCCCGACGTCACCACCAACAGCGTGGGCGAGGAGCCGGACCGGCGGGTGGTGGTGCTTCCGCGGAAGGCCGCCGAGGCCTGATCCACACGGGTCGCGCCAACGGCGGCGCCGTCACCTGCGAAGGCTCGGTGCGGCGGGCCCTGGCGCTCCTGGACGCGGTCTCCGACAGCGCCGACGACGAGGAGATCACCCCCAGCCAGATCGCCGAGGTGATCCGGGACGCGCGCGAGGCGCCCGACCTGGCGCGCCTGGCGGGCGG
>DATCNF010000403.1:0-3613 GCA_036565325.1 Candidatus Dormiibacterota bacterium
TCCGCTCAGCGAGTAGGAGTCTGCCGTAGAGGTTGAGACGAGGTCTAGGATGCACAGCGAGCCCTCCGTTCGGTTTGGCGTCAAGCACCAATACCGTCTCAGAGGGCTCTCCCTCTTTCAAGAGGGTCCGTGGAAACTACAGCTAGCCGGTAATCTGTGCCGGCACGGCTGAGCGATGCCTGGAAGACCCGCCTATCAGTTGCTGGAAGGACGGTCGCAGACCGCACATGACGCGAGTCACTGGATTCGCGTGTACTCGGCGCTGATCAAGTTCCTGGGCCAGGAGCTGGAGGCGTCCGGCGAGCTCGAATCGGACGCCGACTTCCTGGAGGCGCTCCGCCGGCGACAGAGCATGTTCCAGCGCCGCCTCGACTACTGGAGCCGCCACCGGGACACAGGGTCCTGATCGACGCCCACCGAGGGTCTTGCGGAATCGATGGCCTGTCCATGGGAGACAGCGTCCGGGCCGCGTTCGAGGCCGGGTACGACTTTGTCGAGGTCGATGTCCGGACTACCGCCGACGGGCGGCTGGTCGTGCACCACGATCCCCTCACGTCGTCGGGCCGGCCGATCGCCGAGCTGAGCTGGGACCAGTACCGGCTCGCCAGCGGCGAAGAAGCGCTGCTCTTCGAGACGGTTCTCGACCTGGCCGCTCGCTTCAGCGGTCGCCTGCATGTCGATCTCAAACAGCCTGGTTGCGAAGCGGAGGTCGTGCGGTTGCTGCTGAAGCAGCTCGCGCTCGATCGCTTCGTGGTGACCGGCGGCGATGCCGCGGTGCGCGCGGTGAAGGCTGCCTTTCCAGAGGTCCGGGCCGGCCTGTCGCTGGGCGATGAAGTCGACGGGCAGCCGCCCTGGCGGCAGCTGCGGGTGCGGCTCAGCGAGCTGTTCCCGGCGCCGCGGGTGCGCGCCTGCGGTGCTGACTTCGTGGCGGTCAACTACCGCCTGGCCGCGGCCGGCGTGCTTCGGTATTGCGGGCGAGCCGGCTTGCCGGCGTGGGTCTGGACGGTGGACGACGAGGTGCAGATGACGCGTTTTCTGAACGATCCGCGGGTGACCGTGCTGATCACCAACCGGCCGGACCTGGCGCGCCGGTTGCGGCAGCCGCGACCCGAATACCGTGGCAGATCGTGAGAATCGTCTCGCTGCTGCCCAGCGCCACCGAGACCCTGTTCGCGCTCGGCCTGGGCGACCAGGTCGTGGCCGTGACCCACGAATGTGACTTCCCGCCGGAGGCGGCCGCGCGGCCGATTGTCACCCGCTCGGCCCTGCGACTGGGCGAGCAGGACAGCGGCGGGATCGAGCTGGCCGTGGCGCAGGCCGCGACGGCGGGGCAATCGCTCTACGAGATCGACCTCGACGCCATCCTCGCGCTCGAGCCCGACCTGGTGGTCGCGCAGGACGTCTGCCGGGTCTGCGCGGTCGACGCCGAGCAGGTCGCGCCGGGCCTGCCGGGAATACCGATGCTGCGCCAGCACCCTCACTCCCTGGAGGACGTGATGGCCGACATCAAGGAGCTGGCGGCCGCCTGCGGCGCCGACGCCAGCCCGCTGCTGGCGAGCCTGCGCGGACGGATCGAGGCCGTGGCCGCCCAGGTTCGCGGGCGGCCGCGGGTCCGGGGCGTCTTCCTGGAATGGATCGATCCGCCCTACCCGGCGGGCCACTGGACACCCGACCTGCTGGCGCTGGCCGGTATCGAGGATCCGCTGGCGCGGCCGGGCGTGCCCTCGGTGGCCGGCAGCTGGGCGCAGGTGGCCGCCGCGCACCCCCAGCTCCTCGTGCTCGCGCCCTGCGGCTTCGACCGCGAGCGGGCGCTGGCCGAGGCGGCCCTGGTCCAGGACCAGCTGGCCGCCGTCGGCGCCGACCGGGTGGTGGTGCTGGACGGGTCTGCCTACTTCAACCGGCCGGGGCCCCGGCTGGTCGACTCCCTGGAGTTGCTGATCGCGAATCGCTGAGCGGTCCTCCCCGGCAGGGCTCTTGCCAGCTAGCCTTGACGTTGTTCTCCAACCGCTAGTCAGGAGGCGGAGCCATGGTCAAGAAGATCCTGCTCGCCGAGAGCGACATCCCGGAGCGCTGGTACAACATCCTGCCCGACCTCCCGGGCCCGCCCGCACCGTACCTGCACCCGGGCACGCTGCAGCCCATGGGCCCCGCCGACCTGGCGCCGATCTTCCCGCAGGCGATCATCGCCCAGGAGGTTTCGGCCGAGCCCTGGATCGAGATCCCCGACCAGGTCCGCGAGGTTTACCGGATCTGGCGCCCCAGCCCGGTCTACCGCGCCGAGCGCCTGGAGAAGGCGCTGGATACGCCGGCCCGGATCTACTTCAAGTACGAGGGGGTCTCGCCGGCCGGCTCCCACAAGCCGAACACCGCGGTGCCGCAGGCGTACTACAACGCGCAGGAGGGGGTGAAGCGCCTGACCACCGAGACCGGCGCCGGGCAGTGGGGCTCGGCTCTGGCCTTTGCGGGGGCGCTTTTCAACCTCGAGGTGACCGTTTACATGGTCAAGGTCTCCTACGAGCAGAAGCCTTACCGGCGAGCCATGATGGAGGCCTGGGGCGGGACCGTGCACGCCTCGCCCACTAATCTCACCAATGCCGGGCGCGGCATCCTCGAGCAGGACCCCGACTCCCCCGGCAGCCTCGGCATCGCGATCTCCGAGGCGGTTGAGGACGCGGCCACCCATGACGATGCCAAGTACTCGCTGGGCTCGGTGGTCAACCACGTCCTGCTGCACCAGACGGTGATCGGCCTGGAGGCCAAGAAGCAGATGGAGATGGCGGGGGATTACCCCGACGTGGTCATCGCCTGCGTCGGCGGCGGCTCCAACTTCGCGGGCCTTACCTACCCCTTCATCGGCGACCGCCTCAAGGGCGAGCGGCCGAAGACGCGCTTCATCGCCGCCGAGCCCGCCGCCTGCCCGACCCTGACCCGGGGCGTCTACGCCTACGACTTCGGGGACGCTGTGGGCCTGGGCCCGGTCGTCAAGATGTTCACCCTCGGCCACAGCTTCGTGCCCGACCGCATCCACTCCGGCGGCCTCCGCTACCACGGCGACGCGCCCTCGCTGTGCATGCTGGTCGACCAGGGCATCGTCGAGGCTCGCGCCTACAAGCAGAACGAATGCTTCGCCGAGGCCGTGCGCTTCGCGCGCTCGGAGGGCTTCCTGCCGGCGCCCGAGGCCGCGCACGCGCTGCGCGCGGTGGCCCAGGAGGCGGCCGCCGCCCGGGAGGCGGGCGAGCCGCGGACGATCCTCTTCGGGCTCTCCGGCCATGGCCACTTCGACATGTCGGCCTACGACGCCTATTTCGCCGGCAAGCTGGAGGACATCGAGCTGTCGCAGTCGCGGATCGACGCCGCCATCGAGGAGCTGCCGAGAATCCCCGCCGGGGTGTGAGCGGCGGGCAGCCGCGGGCTGGCGGGGATGGATGGGAATCGAACCCACCTGGGAGGAGCCGAGCTCGCGCCTGGTCCGCGACCCGCGCCGGCTAGGTGTCGTTTCCACAGACCTTCTTGAGGCGGTCCATGGGAGGGCGCCTACCGAGAGCAGTGTGCTTGCGGTGGTAGTTGTACCAGTGCAGCCAGCCGTCGAGGAGAGCTAGGCGCTGGTCGTTGG
>DATCNF010000404.1:0-17905 GCA_036565325.1 Candidatus Dormiibacterota bacterium
GAGCCGGCGCTGCTCCTGGCCGACGAGCCCACCGCCGAGCTCGACAGCACCACCGCCCGCGCCCTGCTCGGCGACCTGGCGACGCTGCTCAAGGACACCGGCACCAGCGCGATCATGGTCACCCACGACCGCCAGCTCGAGCAGTTCGTGGACCGGGTCATCCAGATCCGCGACGGGCGCACGAGCACGGAGACGCGCTGGCGCGAGACCGAGGCCGGCTACGCCTCGGACGAGCTGGTGATCATGGACCGCGCCGGCCGGCTGCAGCTGCCGCGCGCCCACGTCGAGAAGCTGGGGCTGGGCGAGCGGGTCCGGGTGCACGTGGAGGACGACCACCTCAGGATCTACCCCTCCGATGGCTGACGTCGTGGTCGCCCGCGGGCTTACACGCCGGTTCACGACCGGTGGCCGCACCGTGGAGGCGGTGAGGGACGCCGATTTGCAGGTTGGGGACGGCGAGATGCTGGTGCTGCTCGGACGTTCGGGCGCCGGCAAGTCGACCCTGCTTTCCCTGATCGGGGGGCTCGACCGCCCGGACGCGGGCACCGTCACGGTGGCCGGGCAGGACGTGCCTTCGCTGCGGGGCGCCGACCTCGACCGCTTCCTGCAGAGGACGGTGGGCTGGGTCTTCCAGACCTCTGGCCTGCTGCCGCTGCTGACGGCGGCCGAGAACGTGTCGCTCGGGCTGCGGGTGGCCGGGGAGTCGGAGGCGGCGTCGATGCAGGCGGCAATGGCCGCTCTGGAGTCCGTGGGTCTGGCCGAGCGCGCCGATCACCGCGGCAACGAGCTGTCGGGGGGCGAGCAGCAGCGGGTAGCGGTCGCCCGTGCGCTCATCAAGGCGCCCCACCTGTTGCTGGCCGACGAGCCCACCGCCCAGCTCGACACCGAGACCTCGCGCAGCATCATCGCGCTCCTGCGCCAGGCCGCCGACTCCGGCACCGCCATCCTCTTCGCCACCCACGACGAGTCGGCCACCGAGCTGGCCGACCGGGTGATTCACATGGAAGACGGGGTCCTCAGTCCCTGGACCGGCCCACTGGCTTCGGCCGGTACCCGCTGAAGTCCGGCTTTCGCTTCTCGACGAAGGCGTCCACGCCCTCCTTCGCCTCCGGGGCGTGGTTGAAGATCTCGAGCGTGTCGAAGGCCATGGTCCCGAGGCCGGCGATCGACTCGCTGTCGGCGTTGAAGGAGTGCTTGAGGACTCGCAGCGCGGTCGGGCTGAGGGCCAGCATCTCGTCCGCCCAGCGCCGGACCTCGGCGCGCAGCTCCGAGCCGGGCACCACGGCGTTGACCAGCCCCCAACGCTCCATGGTGGTGGCGTCGTACTGGCGGCACAGGAACCAGACCTCCCGGGCCCGCTTCTCGCCCAGGATCCGCGCCAGGTAGGCGGTCCCGAAACCGGCGTCGAAGGAGCCGACGCGAGGCCCGGCCTGGCCGAAGCGCGCGTGCTCGGCGGCGATCGTGAGGTCGCAGAGCACGTGCAGCACGTGGCCGCCGCCGATCGCCACCCCGTTGACCGCCGCGATCACCGGCTTGGGGATGTCGCGGATCGTCCGATGCAGCGTCTCGGCCTCCATCAGGCCGCTCTCGCTGGGACCGTAGTCGCCGGTCTCCTGCCGCTGCTTCTGGTCGCCGCCGGCGCAGAACGCCTTGTCGCCGGCTCCGGTCAGTGCCACCACGCCGACCTCGGGGTCGGCCCAGGCGCGCTTGAAGCAGAAGATCAGCTCGTCGATGGTGCGGTTGCGGAAGGCGTTGTAGCGGTCGGGGCGGTTGATCGTGATCCAGGCCAGCCCTCGCTCGACCTCATAAGTGACGTCCTCAAGCGCTTCGAGTCTCATGCCCTTTCCTCTGTATGGTGGAAACGATGGAGATGGACGACCGCCTCGACCAGCGCACCCTTTCCCGGCTCTGGGAGCTGGAGAACGCCGAACAGATGGACCGCCGCGTCGAGCTGACGGGGCAGCGCTACATCTCGCTCTTCCTGGAGAAGCTGGACGGCCGCAGCTACATCTTCCGGCACAGCGCCGAGGAACAGAACGAGGCCGTCTCCGTCGGCCAGGACAGCGAGTTCTGGATGTACGACACGGCCGAGGCCGCCCAGATCGAGTTCGCGCAGATGGTCGCCAACGCCCGGCGGGCCGGCCACCTGCTGGAGACCGACGACACCGACGACCTCGGCGACCCCTTCACCGACGGCCCGGTGACGAACGAGATCGGGGCCGAGAATCTCCGGAACACCTGATCCTTTCGACGTACTGATCCGCGGCGGTACCGTCTACGACGGCACCGGCGCCCCCGGCCGCCGCGCTGATGTGGGAGTGCGCGGCGAGCGCATCGCCGAGGTCGGGGACCTGGCCGCCGCCGGCGCCCGGCGCGTGGTCGACGCCACCGGCCAGGCCGTGAGCCCGGGCTTCATCGACAGCCACACCCACAGCGACATGGCGGCCTTCCTGGGCGCCGAGCACCTCGATCTCAAGACGGCCACCGTCCGCCAGGGGGTGACCACCGAGGTTTGCGGCAACTGCGGGTCGACCCCCTTCCCGATGCTGGAGGAACGGCGCGGCGAGCTGGCCGGCTCGAAGGCGATCTTCGCCGCCGCGGAGGGCCCCTGGCACAGCCTCGTGGAGTACCGGGACGCGGTGCGTGAACGGGGCCTCTACGCCAACCTGGCGCCGCTGCTCGGACACGGCAGCCTGCGCGCGGGCGTGATGGGCATGGAGGACCGCGCGCCGCGTGAGGAAGAGCTGCGAACCATGGTCCGGCTCACCGAGGAGGCCTTCGAGCAGGGCGCCTTCGGCATCTCGTCCGGCCTCATCTACGCGCCCGGCGTGTATGCGCGGACCGAGGAGCTGGTGGCGCTCTGTCGGGCCGTCGCGCGGCACGGCCGCCCCTACACCACGCACATGCGCAACGAGTCCGACCAGGTCGACGAATCCGTGCGCGAGGCGCTGGCCATCGGCGCCAGTGGCGGGGTGCCGGTTCACATCTCGCACCACAAGGCGGCGGGCCGCCGCAACTGGGGCCGGACCCTGGAGACGCTCGAGATCGTGCGCGCGGCACGGGCGGCCGGGCGCGACGTGACCCTTGACGTCTATCCGTACACCGCCGGCAGCACCATGCTGGCGGCGATGCTGCCGCCCTGGGCGCTGAACGGCGGCTTCGCTGCCATGAGCGAACGGATGGCAGAGCGCGCGGTGCGCGACCGGGTTGTGCGCGACATGGAGACGGGACTCCCCGGTTGGGAGAACTTCTCGCAGCTTGCCGGCTGGGATGGCATCGTCATCTCCAGCTGCCCGTCGCGCCCCGACTACGAGGGCCGCCGGGTGCCCGAGCTGGCCGACGCCACCGGTCGCTCAGCCGCCAACCTGGTGTTCGACCTGCTGGCCGAGGACGCCCAGCGGACGCTGATGATCCTCCACGTCATGGATGACGCCGACGTGCGCAACGTCCTCGGTTTCGAGGCGGCCATGATCGGTTCCGACGGCATCCCGGTGCCCGGCAAGCCCCACCCGCGCTGGGCGGGCACGTTTGCCCGGGTGCTCGGCCACTACCGGCGGGACGCCGGGCTGCTGGACCTCGCGACCTGGGTCCGCAAGGCGACCGGCATGGCCGCGGACCGCTTCAGCTTGCGGGACCGCGGCTACCTGGCGCGGGGAAAGGCGGCCGACCTGGTGGTCTTCGACCCCGACGCCATCGCGGACCGGGCGACCTACGAGGACCCGCTGCTGCCGCCTATGGGCGTGCACGAGGTGCTGATCTGCGGTCGCGCCGTGCTGAGCGGCGGGGAGCTGACCGGGGCGCGCCCGGGGCGGGTCCTCGAGGCGGGCTGAAGAACTCGTTCGAGCGCCGGCGCTGGAACGGTTCGAGATGCCCGCGATCAGGCCGAGCGCCGGCGCCGGGACGATTGGCTTTCGGCGAGGGCCGCCCGAACCTGGGCGACGATGGCGGCCGGCGTATGAAGTACGTCCGCCGCGGTGTATCGCAATGGCCGGTAGCGGGCGGCCAGGAGTCGGTTCTGGCGGCGATTGTCAGCAGCCAGGCTTTGGCGGTGAGTACCTCCGTCGTATTCGATGTAAAGGCGCTCGGCGGGGTAGAGCAGGTCAGGTCGGCCGAGAAACTCACCGTGATCGTCGTAGACGTTGACCTGCACCAGTGGGGCGGGCAGGCCGGCCAGCACCAGGATCAGGCGAAGGCGACTCTCCAGCGCCGACTCCGAACGAGGCTCCGCGAGCTGAACCATTCGACGGAGGGACGCGACATTTCTGGATCCGCCCTGAGCGTGAACCGCTGCGGCGAGATCGGCCTTGTCGATCAGACCCGCGTGGAGCGCCATGTCTGCGATCACCACCGCCTCGATCAGGGCAAGCCGCCGTCCGATGTCCACCAATGTCCGGCGAATCGAGGTGAGGGGCAGGGACTGTCGAGACTCAACCTCCTCGGGCTGCAGCTGGGCGCGGCTGACCGACATGCCGACCCGACCTGACACGCCGCTACCTTCGGGAACGATGACCTCGATCGGATCACAGGGTTCGATATCGAGTCCATGCAGCCAGGTGGCGGTCCGCGCGGCAAACACGGCCTCGGGAGGTAGGCGCCGGAGAGCAGCGGCCAGTCTTACCAGGGGGGCGTCGGCGATCCGCGCAGGCGCATACAGGCCAGGCCCGAGGCGCTGCCAGGTCTTGGCTCGGAGTTGCCACGCGCGAACACCGGCGTCCGCTGCCTCCGCCAGGTCGAAGGGACCCTCGGCGAGCTCTGCGGGGATGAGGATTCGTCGGGCCACGAGCATGCAGGATGCAGCCGACGTGAAGCCCGCGCAACGCGGCCTGTTAAGACACTGAGGCGTCCGACCGCCGGCGGTCGGCCTAATCGCAGATACCTCGAACCGTTCGAGCGCCGGCGCTCGAAGGGTTGCTCGCCGCGACGGGCGCCGGCGCTAGGAGTTCTTGATCTCGTCCGGGACGGGGACCTTCTCCACCTCGCCGCCCGCCTCTTGCCAGCCGTCGAAGCCGATCTCCAGGTGGGCCACGTTCGTGTAGCCGAGCTGCTGGAGGGCGTCCGCGGCCAGCGCCGAGCGCATGCCCCCCGCGCAGTACACGACCGTGGGCCGGGCCGGATCCAGACCCTGCTTGTAGTAGGGCGACTCGGGGTCGGCCCAGAACTCGAGCATCCCCCGGGGCACGCTGCGGGCGCCCGGGATGCTGCCCAGCCGCCAGCGCTCGCGGACGTCGCGAACGTCGATCAGCTGCAGGTCCCCCTTCGCCAGCTCCAGCTCGAGCTCAGCCTTGGTGACGACGCGGACTCGCTGTTTGGCGGCGGCGACCATCTCCTTCATCCCCATAGAGGGGAGTTTAGGAGACCTGGCTAGCGGCCTACCGGCTCCTCAGACTCCTGCTGGCACTGCGGGCAGGCGCACTCGTCTGCTTCGCGGGGATGGTTCATTTGGCGGCCGCAGTATAGGGGGCTGCACCGGTGCCGTCCACCGGAGCCCGCGGGCTAGAGGAGGCCGAAGAAGATCGAGGCGGTCAGCAGCAGCGCGAGGCCATTGAGCACCAGCGCCGCCATGCCCAGGATCGGGTTCGAGCGCCCCATCCCGCGCAGGCCGTAGATCAGGCCCAGGATCGGCATGATCGGGAAGTAGATGTGGATCACGAAGGGGGCCACCAAGCACAGCACGCCGTAGATGCAGGCGCGGCCGGCGGGGTCGCTGAAGAAGCCGCCCAGCGAGAAACCGAGCCCGACGGTGCCCACGCGGGTCAGCAGGCCGGGGTCGGCTGAGCCACCCGACGGAGCCGCGGCGTAGACCGGAGCCGGGCTGTAGACCGGGGCGCGTCCGCCCAGCCCGGCGGCGGAGGCCCCCGCGGCGGCGGCGGCCGTGACGTCGACTCCCCGGGCCTGTGCCAAGGTTGCCCCCTGCGCGTACGCGTGCGCCTTGGCGCCGTCCATCCCGTGGTCGACGCTGGCGTAGGTGTACCAGGTGGCGTAGGCCTGGGTCTGCGGGTCGGCCGTCACCGGCCGCAACGGGGCATCGGGCGCGATGGCCGCGGCCTGCGCCCCGCGCGCTGCCGCGGCATGGTCCTGGCCGGCGGCGAGCGCGGCTGTCGCCGCGGCCGCGGCGGCGTGGCAGCGGGCCGCTTCGGGGGTGTTGCGGCGCGCCCAGGCGAACCACTCGGCGTAGGTGCGCCTGGAGGTGTCCGCGGGGGGAGCCTGGACGGTGGCGGCCGGAGCAGGCGCCACCGCCGAGGGGACCGCCGACGCGGACGCCAGCCAGGACGGCCTTTCCTGCGCGCCCAAGTTCGTGCTCACTGCGGGCGCCATGCTAGGGAAAAACCTTGAAATTTCATCCCCCTTAAGCTCTGTTGATGGCCGACCTCTTCTCCATAAAGGGCAAGACCGCGCTGGTCACCGGCGGGTCGCGCGGGATCGGGTTCATGATCGCCGGCGAGTTCCTGAAAGCCGGCGCCGAGCGCGTCTACATCTGCGCCCGCAAGGCCGAGGCCTGCGACGCCGCGGCCAAGGAGCTGTCCCAGTTCGGCGACTGCGTATCCGTCCCGGCCGACGTGGGCGAGCTCGCGGGCGTCGATGCGGTGGGGAAGGCGATCGAGGCCCGCGACTCCAAGCTCCACATCCTGGTCAACAACGCGGGCACGGCCTGGGGCGCGACCGTCGAGGCCTATCCCATGGAGCAGGTCGACCGCGTGCTCCAGGTCAACGTGCGGTCGGTCTTCCACATGACACAGCGCCTGCTGCCTCTGCTGCGCGCGGCGGCCACCGATGAGGATCCCGCGCGCGTGATCAACATCGGCTCCATCGACGGCCTGGCGATACCGATCACCCAGAACTACGCGTACTCGGCGAGCAAGGCGGCCGTCCACATGCTGACGCGCCACCTGGCCCACGCGCTGGTGAAGGACCACGTCAACGTCAACGCGATCGCGCCCGGCCTCTTCCCCAGCCGGATGACGCGGTGGGCGTTCGACTCGCCCGACCTCGAGAAGCAGGTGGTCGAGGCCATCCCGATGC
Organism: Candidatus Dormiibacterota bacterium; assembly: GCA_036565325.1. Classification (GTDB taxonomy): domain Bacteria; phylum Chloroflexota; class Dormibacteria; order Dormibacterales; family Dormibacteraceae; genus CF-28. Next base: position 7,021 of record DATCNF010000404.1, read on the forward strand.
GGCGGGCGGGGATGGCGGAGGACATCGGCGGCACCGCCATCTACCTGTCCTCCCGCGCCGGCGCCTACCTGACCGGGGTCGTGATCCCGGTCGCCGGCGGCCTGGCCACCATCGACGCCGCCACCACCGTGGAGCTCGGCTGATGGAAGTCGACGGGCGCGTCTGCGTGGTGACGGGAGCGGCGCGTGGGATCGGCGCGGCGCTGGCCGACGCGATGAACGCCGCGGGCGCCCAGACCGTGGTGCGCGCGGACATCAGAGAAGGCGATGGGGTCGAGCGCTGCGACGTGACGGTGGAGTCCGAGGTCGCGGGACTGATCGAGCGCGTGTGGCACGACCAGGGCCGGATCGATGTCTTCTGCTCCAACGCCGGCATCGCGGTGGGTGGCGGGCCCGAGGCGACGGACGAGGAGTGGGATCGGATCTGGCGCGTCAACACCCTCGCGCACGTCTACGTCGCGCGTCACCTGGTGCCGCGGATGCTGGAGCGGGGCGAGGGCTACCTGGTGGGCACCGTCTCGGCCGCGGGGCTGCTGAACCATGTGACCGCGATGCCCTACGGCGTCACCAAGGCCGCCGCCCTGTCGCTCTTCGAGTGGCTTTCGATCGCGCACCACGACGCCGGCCTGCGGGTCTCGGCGCTCTGCCCGCAGGGGGTGAAGACCGACATGCTGGGCTTCGGCGACTCCATGAGCGCCGTGCTGGCGCAGAGCGCGCTGGAGCCTGCGCAGGTCGCACAGGTCGTGCTCGAGGGGATGCGGGAAGAGCGCTTCCTGATCCTCCCCCACCCCGAGGTCGCGCGCTACTACGCGAACCGCGCCGACGACAACGAGCGCTGGCTGCGCGGCATGCGCAGGATGCGGGCCGGGCTGCTGTCCACGTGACGCGCAGCTTCAAGGTCGGCTACCAGATCCATCCCCAGCACTGCACGAGCGACCAGATCCGCGAGGCGTACAAGGCGGTGGACGCGCTGGGCGCGGACACGATCTGGGTCTGGGACCACATGTTCCCGTTGTCCGGCGACCCCGCCGGCAGCCACTACGCGAGCACGCCCATCCTGGCGGCGATGGCGGTCGAGACCCGCAACGCCCTGTTCGGGGCGCTGGTCGCCTCCAACACCTACCGCAACCCCGAGTTCTACACCTACGAGGTGGCCACGCTGGACCACCTGAGCCACGGGCGCGCCATCCTCGGGCTCGGGGCGGGCTGGTTCGAGCGCGACCACGCGGAGTACGGATACGAGTTCGGCGACGTGCCCTACCGGCTCCGCGAGCTGCGCCTGGCGCTGCCCCGCATCAAGGAACGGCTGCGCAAGTTGGACAACCCCCGGCCGCCGGGCCGGATCCCGATCATGATCGGCGGCGCCGGCGAGAAGGTGACGTTGCGACTGGTCGCCGAATACGCGGACATGTGGAACACGTTCCCGCCGCTGGAGACCTGGCGGCGGAAGAACGAGATCCTCAACGAGTGGTGCGCCAAGGTCGGCCGCGATCCCCAGGCGGTGGAGCGCACGATGTCGGTCAACGCCGACCAGTTCGGCGAGCTGGACGCCTTCGTGGAGGCGGGCGCGCAGCACTTCATCCTGCGCGGCGCGCAGCCCTTCGACATGAAGCTCGTGGAGCAGCTCGTCAAGCTCTCGGGAAAGTGACCGCGCACCCCGACCAGAACTTCCACGACGCCGTGGCCCTCTCGCAGCTGGTAGACCCGATGCCCACCCTGGAAGCGCTGGCCCGCAACACCGGCCTGCCTCTGGAGCAGGTCGTGCACCATGCCCTGGTCAGGTACGCCTCCGACGGCTCCGAAGCTTTGCTCGCGCTCGGGCCCCAATCGCTCCGCGAGCTGGTATCCGCTCGCAAGGCCGAGGACTGGCGAAAGGTGGCGGCGATCATCGACTGGCTGGAGGCCGGTTTCGAGTGAGGCGCGCGGCAGCGTTGGCCGCGCTGGCCCTGCTCGGCTGCAGCCAGCAGCCCACCGCCGCGCCCGTCCGCGCGCCGGCCACGCCGGCGCCGCAGCCGGCGGCGACCAGCGCACCGACGCCCACGCCGACCCCGCCGCTGCCGGCCAACTACCTGGAGTCACTGCGAGCGCGCGAACACCGCAGCGGCCAGGTCACGATCGGCGAGCAGATGTGGCGGGGCGCCGGCTTCACCAAGTTCCACGTCAGCTGGACCAGTGGCGACCAGACCATGACCGGGACGATCTCGCTCCCCGACGGCAGCGGCCCCTTTCCCGTGGTGGTGGTCAACCACGGCCACATCCCCACCGATCGCTACTGGATCGGCCAGGACTCGGGGATCTTCGGCGACCCGATGGCGGCCCACGGCTTCATCTCCATCGCGCCCAACTATCCCGGCTACGAGGGGTCCGGCCCCGGTGAGGCGGGTCTCACCAGCAACGAGCAGATCGCGGTCAGCGACATGGACCTGGTCTCGTCGCTGAGCTCGCTGCCGCAGGCCGATCCCGGCAAGGTGGCGGTGATCGGGCACAGCCAGGGCGGCGGCGTGTCTCAGATCCTGATGGTGGTCGATCGTCGGTTCAAGGCCATAGTTCTGCAGGCTCCGGTCAGCAGCGACGAGGCCGAGAATGCGCGCCGCCTGCACGATCGCAACGGCACCTGGCCGGCCGCCGGCGACCCGGCGCAGAACCCCGACTACTACGCGCACGTCTCCCCACGCAACTACTTCGCCGGCGGGCAGGCCCCCGTCCTTCTGGTCCAGGGCACGATCGACCACACCATCCCCGCCGCCCACACCCAGGGCACCTACGACGCACTGCTGGCGAGAGGCGTGGAGGCCGAGTTGAAGTGGATCCCGGGGGGCGACCACGACCTGGTCGGCGACAACCTGGATGCCGCCGTGACGGCCCAGGAGGCGTGGATCCGAAAGGCCCTAGGCCTGTAGCGCAGCCGGAAGGCGCAGCGTGAAGGTGCAGCCCTTGCCGACGCGGCTGGTCAGCGATACCTCGCCCCCCATGGCGCGCGCCAGGTGCCGGCTCAGAGAGAGGCCCAGCCCGGTGCCCGATTGGCGATGGGTGGGCAGGTTGATCTGGGCGAACTCGTCGAAGACCTGCCTGCGCAGCTCGCGCGGGATGCCCGGACCGCAATCGGTGACCGTGACCGCGTGGTCGCCCCGCGCCGTCCGCCTCAGGGCCACCGCAACCCGTCCGGCCTGGGGCGTGAATTTGATGGCGTTGGAGAGAAGGTTGAGCAGGATCTGACGCGCGGCGCGCGGGTCGCCGATGGCGGTCAGCGCGATCGAATCCACGCGCATCCGCAGCTGCTTGGCCGCCGCCAGCGGTTCCACCTCCGCCATCACCTCGCGCGCCAGCAGCGCCAGGTCGAGACGCTCCGACTCGAGCTGCAGGCGCCCGGCGGCGACCCTGGAGATGTCCAGCACGTCATTGACCAGGCTGAGGAGGTGGCGGCCGCTGGAGAGGATGTTGTCGACGTAGCGCCGCTGGCGCTCGTTGAGGTCGCCGTACGCCGGCTGCTCGAGCAGCTGCGCAAAGCCCAGGATGGAGTTCAGAGGTGTCCTCAGCTCATGGCTCATCCCGGCCAGGAAGCGCGACTTGGCCTCGCTCTCCGCCCGCGCCCGAACCGCGGCCAGGCGCTCGGTGATGTCCATGGCGACGCCGATCCCGCCGATGATGGCGCCCGCCTCATCGGTGAGCGCCCCGTAGGTCGTCTCGAACGCCAGCCCCACGCTGGCGACCTCCGTCTGCGACCGGCAGGTCTCGCCCTGAAGCGCGCGCTTCGCCATCTCCGCCAAGGGCGTGTCCCGCCAGATCTCGAAGACGGACTGGCCGACGTTGGCGCCGCTGCTGAGGCCCAGCGGCTGCAGGCCGCGGCCCTCGCTGAAGGTGATGATGCCTTCGTTGTCGAAGGCGAAGATGACGATCGGGATGTTGGCGAGGACGTGGCCCAGGAACTCCGCGTTGTGGCGTGCGCGCTCTCCGGCCGTGGCCTTGGGCAGGACGTGTAGCTGGGCCTTCAAGGTGACGGAGTCTAGGGCGGAACCTGACACTCTCGATCCCCCTTAAGTCACTTTCTGAATTCTCAGGAAGCGCGGCTAGCATCGGGCCGTGACACGGCTGGCGCTCGCGCTCATGGTCCTGGCCGCCGCCTGCGGGGGCTCACCCGCCGGCAGCGGCGCGGCGCCGGCCACCAGCGCACCGGCCGTCTCGGCACCGGCAGCGGCCTCGGTGGCCCCCACCCCGAAAACCGCGGTTGCCACCTGCTCCACCCACGTCGCCACACTGGCCGTGACCGAGGGGCCCTACTTCAAAGCCGGGTCACCGGAGCGGACGGTGCTGTTCGAGGCCGGCATGGCCGGCACCCACCTGGTGCTCACGGGCCATGTCTTCACGACGGGCTGCCAGCCGGTCGCGGGCGCCCTGCTGGACTTCTGGCAGGCGGATTCCTCCGGGACCTACGACAACACCGGCTATCGCCTGCGCGGCCACCAGACCAGCGACGCCGGCGGTGGCTACCGCCTGGAAACCGTGATCCCCGGCCTGTACCCGGGCCGCACGGAGCACATACACGTCAAGGTCCAGGCGCCGGGCGGGCCGCTGCTGACGACCCAGCTCTTCTTCCCGGGCGTGGCCGGCAACGCCGGCGACTCGATCTACGACGCGTCCTTGCTGGTCACCCTCACGGACGCCACCGACGGCAAGGCCGCCGGCTTCGACTTCTACGTCGGCGGCTGAGCTTCCACGATCGCCCGCGCCACCCGATAGGCGTCGTTGGCCGCGGGGACCCCGCAGTAGACGGCGGCGTGGAGCAGGATCTCCTTCAGCTCCTCGGGAGTGACCCCGTTGTGGAGCGCGCCGCGGAGGTGGATCTTCAGCTCCTCGGGGCGGTTGAGGGCCACCAGCATGGCGACCGTGATGCAGCTGCGCGTGCGCAGGTCGAGCCCCGGCCGGGTCCAGACCTCGCCCCAGGCGCTGCGCACGAAGTAATCGACGAAATCCGATACGAAGGGCGTGCGCCCAGCCTCGGCGCGCTCCACGTGCTCGTCGCCGAGCACACGCCGGCGCATCTCCATCCCGCGGTCCAGGCGGTCGTCACTCATGCACCCTGCACCCTCCTTTCATAGTCCGCCAACGCCAGGTCGATCAGGGCCTCGACCGACCCGGTCGAGCCCTCCACGCGCAGGTTGGCCCGCATCCGCTCGCCGTGCACCTCGAGGCCTTCGAGGACCTCGCGGGTGCGCGCCACCGCCCCGGCCGTGAGCCGAAAGGCCTCGGAGACCGCGGGCCACTCGGCCTGCCACTCGCCGGCCGCCCGCTCGTGGGCCTGCACCATCACCCCCAGCAGCAGGCCGGCCTGCGCCTGGACCCCGCGGGCGCCCGCCAGCACCGCCACCGAGAGCGCCGGGTTGCGCTTGTGCGGCATCGCCGACGAGGCGCCCCTGCCGGGCGCCGCCGGCTCACTCACCTCGCCGACCTCGGTCTGGGCCAGCAGCACCACGTCGAGCGCGATCTTGGCGACCGACCCCGCGGCCAGGGCCAGCACCGCGCCCAGCTCCGCCACCCGGGCCCGGGCGGTGTGCCAGGGCAGCAGCGGCTCGCGCAAGCCGAGCTCCGCTGCCAGCTCTCGACGCACCGCCAGGCCCTGCTCGCCGAACCCGGAGAGGGTGCCGGCGGGCCCGCCCAGCTGCACCGCCACCCGCGTGCCCAGGTAGGCCTCCAGGCGGTCCGCCGCCTCCAGGACCCCCACCAGCCAGCCGGCCGCCTTGAGGCCGAAGGTGGTCGGGAGCGCCTGCTGGAGGAGGGTGCGCGCGGGCATCACGGTCGTGCGCTGCCGCCGCGCCAGCTCGGCCGCCGCGGCCGCCACCCCGGCCAGGTCCGCCGCCAGCAGCTCGAGGCCGTGGCGCGCCACCAGCATCAGCGCGGTGTCGAGGACGTCCTGGCTGGTCGCTCCGCGGTGTAGATGCTCTCGCGCGGGCTCGGGCAGTCGTGCCCTGAGGGCTTCCAGCATGGGCACCACCGGCGTGCCCGAGGCCGGCGCCTGGCGCCCGATGGCGGTGATGTCCAGGCCCCCGGCGGAGCAGGCGGCGCTGATCGCCTCGGCGGCGGCCCGCGGGACCAGGCCGACCCCGGCCTCGGCGCGGGCCAGCGCGGCCTCGAACTGGAGCATGGCCCGCAGCCAGGCCTGGTCCGAGACCGCCGCCGCCATCTCGGCCGTGGTGAAGGTGGGGCCGAACAGGCGGTCGTCAGGCATGGCTGCGATCACCACCCTCGGTGAAGGCGCGCCGCAGGTCCTCCGGCCAGGCCTCGGCGCCGGTGCCGGCCACCGGCACGTGCGCGGCCACGAAGTGGCCGCTGGCGGCCAGGGCGTCGCCGCGGCGGACCTTGAAGTCCCAGCGCACGGAGGTCCGCCCCACCCGACCCGCCACCAGCTCCACGTCGACCTCGTCCAGGAACCAGAGTGGCAGCTGGTAGTCGACCTCGAAGTGGAGCCGGGGCGAGGAGCCGAAGGTGCGGTCGGCGACGCCCAGGCGGGCGTGCAGCACCGCCTCCGCAGCCTCCACCCAGCGCAGCACCGCGGCGTGCTGGTAGTGGCCGGAGGCGTCGGTGTCGGGATACTCGACCAGGCGGCGGATGTTGATCCGGGCCGGGTGGGGCACGCCGAAAGCCTAATTGAGCCCTCCCCCTCCCCTCCGGGGAGGGTCGGGGTGGGGCCTGCGGGAGCCCCTACTTCTCCTCAGCGATCCGGGCCAGCCCGTCCAGCAGCCCGCTGAAGGTGCTCGCGATCCGGTCCCCGGCCAGCCGCCCGAAGAGAGCTCCCAGCGGGCCGCCGACCTGCAGCCCCTGTCTGATGGCGCTGCCGCCGGCCTCGGGCTTGATCTCGCACACGAAGGTGAAGCGGGTCCCGGGTACGACCCTGGTCTCGAGGTGAAACGAGCGCCCGGGCTGGACTTCTTTCATGAGCATGTCGTGGGTGCGGCCCTCGCGCGTGTGCATGACCAGGTGGGTGCCCGACTGGAAAGCGCCGGCGATCGTCATGGAGGCGACGTTGGGGTTCCAGTCCTTCCGGGTCGAAACGTCCGACCAGATCGACCACACGCGTTCTGGCGAAGCCTTGCTCTGCCGAGCTCGGAGGTAGGTTTTCATGGCCACTCGACGATCGAGACCAGGTGATATCGACAAACCCCCTCCTCTCGGGGAGGGTCGGGGTGGGGGCGGCTAGCGCAGGGGCGTCGGCCTGAAATCGGGCAGCAGCCAGGGCAGGGCCTCTGCCATCGGCGTCAGCAGCACCTGTCGGGTGCTCTGGCCGATGGCGTCGCCGGCCACCAGCGCCAGGGCCGCGCCGTAGGCGGCGTGCTCGGCCGAGCGGCTGTGCTCGCTGTGCTCGTCGTGCTCGACCTCCCAGGAGATGACCGCGTGGTCGCCTTCGGTGAGGCCGTAGATGGCCTGGCGCGCCGCTTCCCAGGCATCCCAGGCTCCGCTCTTCTTGACGGCCTCCAGGGCCGCCTTCTCGGCCTTTCCGAACTCCTCGCGCCCGGCCTTGCCGACGTGGTGGTCCCAGCCCCACGCCGCGCGCTCGATGCCCGAGGGCGCCAGGGTCCGGAAGTCCTGGAGCAGCCGCTCCACCGTCCGGTCGCCGGGCCGAAAGCCGTATCCGTCAGCGTCCACGCGTCACCTCCTCGACAGCAGCCCCTCGGAGCAACCGGTAGCGGTGCTCGGGGCGCCCGGGACCACCGTACCGGAGCGTGAGCTCGGCCGTACCCAGGCGGCAGAGGTGGTCGAGGTAGCGGCGCGCGGTGACGCGGCTGACGCCCGCGGCCTCGGCGACTGCGGTGGCGGGCAGGCCCGATCCTGACTCCCGCAGCGCGCCCACCACCAGGTCGAGCGTGGTGTCCGAGAGGCCCTTGGGCAGTGGGGTGGCGCGCGAGCTGCGCAGGGTGCCGAAGATGCGGTCGACCTCGCCCTGGTCGGCCTCGCCGAGCCGGGCGATGCGGGCGCGAGCGCTCGCGTAGGAGGCGAGCTTCTCCTCCAGGGCGGAGAACCGGAAGGGCTTGATCAGGTAGTGCACGACGCCCCCGCGCATGGCGGCGCGCAAGCTGTCCACGTCCCGCGCGGCCGTGATCGCGATCACGTCGACGGCCGGGTGATCTTCCTCGCGCAGGCGGCGCAGCACCTCGAGGCCCGACATGTCCGGCAGGTAGAAGTCGAGCAGCGCCAGGTCGGGCCGCAGGCGATCCACCTTCTCCAGGGCGTCGGCACCGGTGGCCGCGGTCCCCACGACGGTGAAGCCGGCGACGCGGCCGACGTAGGCGTGGTGGAGCTCGGCGACCCGGAAGTCGTCCTCGACGACAAGGGTGCGGATCATGAGGCGGCGGCCACGCGCAGGGGCAGCCGGACTGTGAAGACGGCGCCGCCTTCGTTGGCCACAGCGACTTCGCCGTGGTTGCGGTGCGCGACCTCGCGGACCAGCGCCAGGCCGATCCCGCGCCGGCGGCCGCCGCTCCGCGACTTGGTGGTGAACCCTTCCTCGAAGACCTTGTCCAGCAGCCGGTCGGGGACGCCGGGGCCGGAGTCCCCCACCCTGATCACCAGCTCCCCGGCCTGGGCGCTCACGGCCACGCTGACCCAGCGCTCGGCTTTGGATAGGCCGGCCGAGTCGAGGGCGTTGTCGATCAGGTTGCCGACCAGGGTGATCAGGTCGTTGCCCTCCAGCAGCTTCTCGGTGAGCACGGTGTCGTCGGAGACCCGGAGCTCGACGCCGCGCTCCGACGCGATCGCGGCCTTGGCCAGCAGCAGGGCGCCCAGCACCGGGTCCCCGATGCGTTCCAGCAGGCTCTCGGTCAGCTCCTGGTGGACGCCGGAGGTGGCCGTGATGAGCTGCATCGCCTCTTCGGCGCGGCCCAGCTCGACCAGGCCGGCGATGGTGTGCAGCCGGTTGGAGAACTCGTGGGCCTGCGCCCGCAGCGCGTCGGTCAGGCTGTCGACGCCGATCCCCCCCGACAGGCGCTTCAAGTCGGTGCTGTCGCGGAGCGTGACCACGTGCCCGATCTCCCGGCCGCGCACGCGCACCGGGCGCCGGCTCGCGATCAGCACCCGCTCCCCGGCCAGCACCACCTCGTCCTCGTCGTTGAGGCCGCCGCCCAGGAAGTTGGCCAGCCGGCCCTCGGGCAGCACCTGGGCGACCTTCTTGCCTACGCAGTCGTCGGCCAGGTCGAGGAGCCGGAGCGCCTCGGCGTTGGCGAGCGTGATGGTGCCGCCCGCGTCGGTGGCGATGGCGCCTTCCCGGATGCCCTGCAGGCTGGCCTCGCGCTCCTCGAGCAGGCCCGCGATCTCGTAGGGCTCCAGGCCGAAGGTCTGGCGCTTGAGCCGGCGGGCCAGGAGCGCGGAGCCGGCGACGCCGAGCAGGAGCGCGGCCAGGACGGTCACGCCGTAGCTGGGCAGGTCGCCGAGCAGGTGCGACCAGACCCCGGACTCCAGGTAGCCGACCGAGACCATGCCCACCACCTGACCGCCCTGGAAGATCGGCGCCTTGCCGCGGGCCGACACGCCCAGGGTGCCGGACTGCACCCCGACCCAGGTGTGGCCGGCGAGGACCGGTCCCGGCGATTCATCGACGGGCTTGCCGATCAGGGCCGGGTTGGGGTGCGAGAAGCGGATGCCGTTGCGGTCGGTGACCACCACGTAGGTGGCGCCGGTGGAGGCGCGCACCTGCTCGGCCGTGACCTGGATCGAGCCCTCGGTGTCGCCGCTGGTGACGGCGTCCTGCACCGCCCCCATCGAGGCCACCGACTCGGCCACCGCCAGGGCGCGCTGCTCGTACTGGTTGTCGAGCTCGTTGTGCGCCTGCCAGATGGCGGCCACGGTGCCCGCCAGCGCGGCCAGGACGACGATGCCCACCTGCAGGGCGAGGATCTGGTAGGCGAGGGAGAGGCGCGTCTTCAACTGGAGGCCGGGCCCCATCCTATCCCGGCGCCCCCGCCCCCTGGAACGCGACCAAAACGACCAAAAAGGCCGCAACGACCGCAAGCCTTCACGGCCGGGGTCCGCTTTTGCATGGTGCGTCATGCATGGCACCGGCAATCGAGCTGCGCGGCGTAACCAAGCGCTTCCTCACCCCCAACGGCGGCATCTACACCGCCATCCGCGAGCTCAGCCTGGAGGTGGCGGCCGGCGAGTTCTGCGCGCTGGTCGGTCCCACCGGCTCCGGCAAGTCGACCACGCTGGCCCTGATCTCCGGGCTGGAGCCGCCCAGCGAGGGCGAGGTCGAAGTGTTCGGCAAGCCCGTCAACGGTGTGGGCTCCAACATCGGCTACGTCTTCCAGGCGGACGCCGTCTTTCCCTGGAAGTCGGTCCTCGACAACGTCGCCGCCGGCCCCCGCTACCGCGGCGCCTCCAATAGCGCCGCCCGCGAGCGCGCCCAGGACTGGATCAAGCGTGTCGGGCTCGCCGGCTTCGAGGACCGCTACCCGCACCAGCTGTCGGGTGGCATGCGCAAGCGCGTGGCGCTCGCCCAGACGCTCATCAACAGCCCCGAGGTGCTGCTGATGGACGAGCCCTTCAGCGCCCTCGACGTGCAGACCCGGTCGCTGATGGAGAACGAGCTGCTCGAGCTCTGGGCCGCGTCATCCGCGACCGTGGTGTTCGTGACGCACGACCTCGAGGAGGCGATCGCGCTCGCCGACCGCGTCTTCGTGCTGACCGCGGGTCCGGCGACCGTGAAGGGCAACTATGTGGTCGACCTGCCGCGCCCGCGCAACGTGTCGGAGATCCGTTTCCAGCCCCGCTTCGCCGAGATCTACGAGGAGATCTGGAGCGACCTCCGGGACGAGGTCCTGCTGAGCTATGAGCGTCAGAAGCGTAGTGGCGCGGCCTGACGTGGCGGCGCCGGTGGGCGCCCCCGCGGCAGACCCTGCGCG
>DATCNF010000405.1:0-3238 GCA_036565325.1 Candidatus Dormiibacterota bacterium
TTGGTGCCGAGAGAGGGATTCGAACCCTCACGAGGTTGCCCTCAACGGTTTTTGAGACCGTCGCGTCTGCCGGTTCCGCCACCTCGGCGCTGAAGCCGAGGTCAATGTACCCGCGCCGCCGGTCTAGCCGCGCGGGGTTGAGCCGGTTATCCTGCGCGCCCAGTGGCTCAGGCTCCGCCCCCCGCCGACACACCCCCCGCGCAGGCGCCGCCGGCCTCCACGCCGGCCCCGGCGCCCTACAACCCGGCCGCCCCGCCCGCCCCCGTCAAGAAGAAGCGCGGGTGCTTCGGCTGCGGCTGCGGTGGCTGCCTGCTCTCGATCCTCCTGATCCTGGTCGTGGTGGCGGCCGCGATCTTCTTCTTCGCCATCCTGCCGGCCAGCGCCGGCTCGGACACCCCGGCCACGCTCAGCGTCTTCGTGCCCAACGCCGCGGTCAGCGGCAGTCAGAACGGCAGCTACAGCAACGGCAGCACGGGCCAGACGCTCAATCCAGGCACCTGGGTCAAGACGGACGCCGGCGGCCGCGGCGGGATCAACTTCCCGGACGGCAGTGTCACCCGGCTGGCGCCCAACACCCAGGTCGGCATCACCCAGGCCACCCTCGACTCGCACGGCGGCCTGCACCACGCCAACCTGCAGCAGGAGGCGGGGCGAACCCTCTCCACCGTCCAGAGCCTGGTGGGCGGGGGGCAGTTCGGGGTCAAGGGCCACGGCATCGACGCCGAGGTCCGGGGCACCGAGTTCGAGATCTTCATCCGCCCCGACGGCAGCATCCTGGTCAAGCTCTTCACGGGGAAGCTGGCGCTGAGCGGACCGCATGGGTCGGCCAACCTCAATGCCAACCAGCAGTCGATCGTGGACAACAAGGGCAACGTCGGCGCGCCGGCGCCCATCGCCCCCGAACCGGGCGACCCCTTCCTGCTCAGCAACGGTCCCACCGGCTCGGAGACGGTGGCCGGCCAGGGCAACCAACAGGGCACCCTCCAGACCACGCCCAGCACGGCGCCGCTGGCCAACGGCGGGAGCGCCACCACGGCCGTCTACAACTCACCGGGCGGCGACATGACGGTGGCCCTGTCCTATCCCGGCTCGCTGATGAAGATCGAGGTGATCGGACCGCTGAACCAGCCGATGGGCACCGCCCAGGGCCCGCCGCCGGTGATCCTCAGGATCCCCAACGCGCCCCCCGGCGCCTACGTGGGCAAGATCACGGGGGTCGCCCTCGACACCGGGCCTGAACCCTGGTCGGTCAGCTTCGCCACCAACCCACCATGCAGCACCACCAAGGCCACCGACTATCCGCCGATCGGCCCGGTCCGGATCGCGGTGTCGGACCAGGACATCAACACGGCGCTGGCGACCTCCAACGTCCAGAACGCCTCGGTCAGCATCTCGCCGACCGCGGGCGGCGCGATCATCTCCGCGCACCTGAGCGCCAACGGCACCAGCCTCGCCGGCACCGCCGTGGTCTACGCCGCCCCGCCCAACCTCGGCATCTCGCTGGCGTCCGCCAGCATCAACGGGATCAACGTCACCTCCCAGGTCGCCCAGCAGCTGGCCAAGGTCAGCGGGCGCTCCCTGAGCAGCCTCGACATGGGCTTCTCAATTGACCGTGTTTACGGCTGCAAGGGGCCGCAGGGCGGGCTGATGGTCATCGAGGGCCACCGCTAGCCCGAGGCCGAAGGCCAGCGAGTCGAGCAGCGCCAGGGGACCCTCGGGGCGCGCAGCCGGATTGCGGTCCATGCCGTCGGCGAGGGCCTGGATGAACTTCCAGGGGAGGCCCTCCAGCCGGGGCGCCGGCTCGGTCAGGCGCCGGCTCGCAATCTCCATCCAGGTGGCTCCTGTGAAGGCCTTCTTGCCGCTGACCATCTCGTAGACGATGGTCGCCAGCGAGTAGACGTCGGCCCGGCCGTCGACCTTGGCGGCACTCAGCTGCTCGGGGGCGATGTAGTCGGGCGTGCCCAGCACGGAGCTGGGGTCGGTCGCCAGCGAGAAGCCGGCGAAACACGCCAGCCCGAAGTCCATGACCAGGGTGCGGCCGTCGTCTGCGAGCAGGATGTTGGACGGCTTGACGTCGCGATGCACCACGCCATGGCGGTGGGCATAGTCGAGGGCAGCGGCAATCGGCAGCAGGACCTCGAGCGCGACGCGAGGCTCGATCGGTCCGTCGAGCAGCTCGTCCAGCGTCCGGCCCTCGACCAGCTCCATGACCATGTAGGGCATATCGCCCTCGAAGGCGAAGTCGTAGAGGCGGACGATGGCCGGGTGGTTGAGCGCGGCCACAGCTCGAGCCTCGAGCAGGAAGCGGCGCTCGAAACCGGGGTCAAGGACGATGTCGGGGCGGGCGGTCTTGATGGCCGCGAAGCGGCCCAGCAGCTGGTGCTCGCCGCGGAGGACGACGCCCATGCCGCCCACGCCGAGGACGTCCAGAACGACATATCCACCGAGCTCCCGGCCAAGCCACTCGGCGCCGGGACCGGTACCCCCAGCCACGTCGCGCATGACGCGCGCGCGGGCTCTTTCTTGCGTGGGCCGAGCTAGGGGGCGAGCCGCTCCAGGGCGCAGCGCAGGTCTTCCCGCTCGGCCTCGCCGACCCGGTCCAGGAAGTGCTGGCGGATGCCCCGGACGTGCGTGCGCGCGGCCGCCCGGAACTTGTCGTAGCCCTTGTCCGTGAGATGGGCGTTGGCGGCGCGGGCATCGCCCGGGCAGGGCAGCCGTTCGACAGTGCCGTCGCCCACCATGCGGTCGACCAGGCGCGTCAGGCCCGAGGGACTCAGCAGCACGGTTCGCGCCAGCTCGGCCATCCGCATCCGGCGGTCCGGGGAGCGGGAGAGGAAGAGCATCACCTCGTAATAGGCGAGTGAGATCCCGTGCTCGCTCTGCAGCTCCCGGTCCAGTGTGTTCAGGACCCGGTGCTGGGCGCCCAGGAAGGAAAGCCAGACCCGCAGCTCGGGCTCGGTCAAGCGCACGCCCGGAGTGTAGGCCCGCAGTGCGCAGGGGGCTTGGTGTCGGCGAGAGGACTCGAACCTCCACGACCTTTCGGCCACCAGATCCTAAATCTGGCGCGTCTACCGTTCCGCCACGCCGACGCCGGGGGTAGATTCTGCCCGAATGACAGCCGCTCCCCGAGTCGACCTCTTCACGGCCCGCGAACTTGGGAACACGACCTACCTGGTCGGCGATCCCGAGGCCGGCGAGGCCGTGGTGGTCGACCCGCTGCGCGACATCGAGCAGTACC
>DATCNF010000406.1:0-3299 GCA_036565325.1 Candidatus Dormiibacterota bacterium
CCACGGTGCACCGCGTTGTCGGCTCTCGGGCGGAGCTCCTGAGCGCGATCGACGTCGACCCCGACCCCGCCACCCGGGACCGCGCCCTGACCGTCGCGCTGGAAATGGTCGGGGAGGTCGGGCTGTCGAGACTCTCGATGGATGAGCTGGCCGCGCGCGCCGGCACCTCGCGCGCCAACCTCTACCGGCTCTTCCCCGGCAAGGCGGCGCTTTTCCAGGAGCTGGTGCGCGCCTATGCCCCGCTGGAGCCGGTGCGGGAGGTGCTGGCGACGATGGGCGACCGGCCACCCTCTGAGGTGATGCCGGAGCTGGCCCGGCGCGCGGCCGCGCACCTGGAAGGGCGCATCGGCCTCGTGCGCACGCTCTTCCTGGAGATCACGGGCTCGGGGGCCGAAGCCGGGGCGGGCCGCGAGCTGGCCATGGCCGAGGGTTTCGCCGCCGTGGCCGCCTACCTGATGGCCCAGATGCAGGCCGGGCGCCTGCGGCCGATGAATCCGATCCTGGCCCTCCAGATGTTCGTGGGGCCGGTGATGGTGCACCTGTTGACGCGGCGCGCGATAGCCGAGCTCATGGGCTCGCCGCCGCCACTCGAGGAAGCGGTGACGGAGCTCGCCGAGGGCTGGCTGCGCGCCATGAGCGTGGAGGGATGACGATGGCAAGCGAATACGCGGTCGAAGTGGACGGCGTGGTCAAGAAGTTCGGCTCGCTGCGGGCGCTGGACGGCGTCACGCTGCGCATCCGGAGCGGCGAGATCTACGGGCTGCTGGGCCCCAACGGGTCGGGCAAGACCACGCTCATCCGCGCCCTGGTGGGCCTGGTGCGGCCGGAGTCGGGCACCGTCACAGTGCTCGGCCGCCGGATGCCGGACGTCGCCGTGCTGTCGCGGATCGGCTACATGACGCAGGCCGCGGCGCTCTACCCGGACCTCTCGGTCGAGGAGAACGTGGGTTTCTTCGCCGCCATCAACGGCACCCAGGACAACGTTGCCTCGGCGCTTGATTTCGTGGAGCTGGGGCCGCGCCGGCGCTCGGTGGTGGCCGAGCTCAGCGGCGGTATGCGCACCCGTGCCTCCCTCGCCTGCGCGCTCGTGAACCGGCCCCAGCTCCTGCTCCTGGATGAGCCCACGGTAGGGGTCGACCCGCAGCTTCGGCGGCAGCTGTGGGACGGCTTCCACGCCATGGCCGACCAGGGGACCACGATCCTGGTCTCCAGCCACGTCATGGACGAGGCGGAGCGCTGCGACCGCCTGGGGCTGATCCTCTTCGGGCGCCTGCTGGCGGAGGGGACCACGCGCGAGCTGATCGAACGGGCGGGGGTGCAGCGCCTGGAAGACGCCTTCCTCAAGCTCTCGGAGGCGGGGTCGTGAACCCGCACCGCGTCTTCGCGATCTGGCGGCGCATCCTGGCCCAGTTCCGCCGCGACCACCGCACCCTGGCGCTCCTTTTCGTGGTGCCGCTGGTGATCCTGAGCCTGCTCTATTTCCTGCTCCGGGGCGGTGGCAGCAAGCCCACCGTCGACCTCGTCAACGAGGACCAGGGCCCGGTCGCCGGGGTGATCGTTCAGGCCCTGGAGCGCGGCGACAAGCTCGATCTCCACAGCACCAGCCTCGGCGCCGCGAACGCCGACCTCAAGGCAGGGCGCGCCGATGCCTACATCCACTTCACGGCCGACTTCAGCGGCCGCGCGGTGGCCGGTCACGTGATCCAGCCCGAGGTCCATCTCGAGGGCAGCCAGCCGGGCGCCTCGGGCGCGGTGCTGGGCGCTCTGGCGCAGGCCATGCAGACGGCGCTGAGCGCGGTCCCCATCTCGGGCCCCGCGGCCCAACAGGGCGCGCCCTTCAGGGTCGACATCCAGGTCTCGTACCTGTACGGCGGGCCTGCCTTCGACACCCTGGACTACTTCGGCGCCGCCTTCATAGGGATCGTCGTCTTCTTCCTGGTCTTCGTGGTGACCTCGGTCTCCTTCCTGCGCGAGCGCTCGCAGGGGACCCTGGAGCGCCTGATGGCCAGCCCGCTGCGGCGGGGCGAGATCGTGGTCGGCTACATGGCCGGCTTCGCCACGCTGGCGCTGGTGCAGAGCGTGGAGGTGATCGTGTTCGGCCTCTACGTGCTCAAGATCCACAACTCGGGCAGCCTGCTGCTGATCTTCCTGATCTCGATCCTGATGGCCCTCAGCGCCGTCAACCTGGGCATCTTCCTGAGCATGTTCGCCCGCACCGAGTTCCAGGCCGTGCAGTTCATCCCGCTGGTGGTGGTTCCCCAGGTCCTGCTGAGCGGGATCATCTTCCCCATCCAGACCGAGCCCGGCTGGCTGCAGGTGGTCTCGCGGGTGCTGCCGCTCACCTACGCGGTCAGCGGGCTGCGCGACGTGATGATCAAGGGCGCCGACCTGGGCTGGGCCTCGGTCCAGCTCGACATCGCGGTGGTGCTGGGCTTCACCCTGCTGTTGGTGGCGGCCGCCGGGACCACGCTCCGGCGGCGGGTGGCCTGACCTACTGGGGGGCCGGGCGGGGATCCTGGGCCAGCACCAGGAAGATGACGCCGAGCACGGCGGCCAGCCCGACCAGGCCCCATTCGGCGGCCGGACGATTCGCCCAGAAGAGGCGCGACACGGTGGACGCCGCCAGGTAGACACCGCCCAGGGCCAGGGCCAGCTTGAGACGGCGCCGCATGTTGCGCAGCTGCTGGCGCAGGCCGCCGGGGCGGATCGAGAGGATCGCGATCACCAGCGCCGGCAGCAGGAAGAGACCGAGCACCATTCCGCGCACGGGTTGCAGTCTGGCACGGGGGTAAGGTGAGGGCATGTGGCTGGCGTGCTCCAACAAGTGCGGGTCGCAGCTATTCCGCGCCCTCTTCACGGAGGTCGACATCGACGCCCAGGGCGAGTACCAGTCGCACCGGATCGTGCAGGCGGGCTACCTCTGCCTGAATTGCGGGTCGCCCGCCTTCGACCTGCGCGAGGTGCCCGCGGAGCGGGAGGCGGAGCTGGCCGCGGACGAGATGGCGGACGTGGTGGACGTGCTTTGCCCGGTCTGCGAGACGCCGGTCAGCATCCTGCCCGGCGAGGAGTGTCCCAACTGCGGGGCGCCCCTGGAGGTGGCGTCGGGCTGAGGGGCCGTCCGGGACGGCAACCCCCGGATTTTGTCGACACTTCGGGCGCCATACGCTCTGGCAACCCCTGACTTGTCGACACATCAGGGTTCCCGTGCGCTCAGCGCTCGAGCGCTGCGGTGCCGGCCAGGATGCCGAGCATCCAGTGCGCGCCGGCGGCGTCCTGCTCCCGGACCGCCTGCCGCAGGA
>DATCNF010000407.1:0-2730 GCA_036565325.1 Candidatus Dormiibacterota bacterium
GAACATGAAGACGCAGCCGCGCCCGGTGGCTGCCTCCCGCCCGTACGAGCCCTCGAGCTCGATCGGCTTGCCAGTGCAGATCGCCGGGGTGTGCCCGTGCAACTTGCCGTACTCGTCCATGAACCAGGCCATCACCTGGGCGTCGGTGTTGACGTCGGGCGCCGGGATGTCGCGGGTTGGGCCGAGCACCTTCTCGATCTTGTCCATGAACGAGCGGGCGATCTTCTGCACCTCGTCCCGCTCCAGGTCATCGGCTGGGCAGTTGACGCCGCCCTTGGCGCCGCCGAATGGGATGTTGACGACCGCGCACTTCCAGGTCATCCACATCGCCAGCGCCTTGACCTCGTTGAGGGAGACGTCGGGGTGGTAGCGGATGCCGCCCTTGGCGGGGCCCCGGTTGATGTTGTGCTGGACGCGGTAGCCGGTGAACATGCGCACCGAGCCGTCGTCCATCTGGACCGGGAAGGTGCAGGTGAACTCGCGCTGGACGTCGCGCAGGACGTCGCGCAGCCAGGGCTCGAGGTGGATGAGCTCGGCGGCCTCGTCGAACTGCGACTGGGCGGTGCGCCACTCGTCCGCTTCTTCGGAGGGGGGCTGCGGAGCGGGACGCTGCTGGGTCGCCGTGCTCATGTAGGGCTGCGGACCTAGGGTACTCGGCTAAGGTCATTTCCGATGCCGGGCGGGGAATCCGGGCCGATCCGGGTGGTGGTCGCCAAGGTCGGGCTCGACGGCCATGATCGCGGAGCCCGAATCGTCGCCCGCGCCCTCCGCGACGCCGGCATGGAGGTCATCTACACCGGTCTCCACCGGCGACCCGAGGAGGTGGTCCTGGCCGCGGTCCAGGAGGACGCGCACGCCATCGGCGTCTCCATCCTCTCGGGCGCCCACATGACGGTGTTCCCGCGGATCATCGAGCTGATGAAGCAGCACGGGCTGTGGGACGACGTGGTCCTGATGGGCGGCGGCGTGATGCCGGACGAGGACGTGGCCGAGCTGCGCCGGCTGGGCGTAGCGGCGATCGTGGGCCAGGACGCGACCCCCCAGCAAGTGGTCGACGCGGTGCGCGAGGCCGTGCGGGCGCGCTCCTGATGGAGAGCTGGAGCTGGCCCCCCCGCTATGACGAGTCGTACCGGCCGGCACCCGACTCCCCGTACTGGTTCCAGGTCCGGGAGACCATGGCGCCTGCGGAGCGGGAGGCGCGCATCCTGGAGCGGATCCGGGAGGTGATGCGCTACGCGTGGGAGCGAGCGCCCTTCTACCGCCGCAAGTGGTCGGAGGCGGGCGTCCACCCGGACCACGTGCGCAGCCTGGAGGATTTCGAACGGGTGCCGGTGGTGACCAAGGCCGAGCTGCGCGAGGCGCAGGAGCGCGAGCCCCCGTTCGGGGACTACCTGTGCGTGGAGCCTGACGACGTGCGCCACGTGCACGGCACCTCGGGCACCACCGGGCGGCCGACCGCCTTCGGCATCAGCGGCGACGACTGGCGCGCCATCGCCAACGCGCATGCCCGGGTCCTCTGGGGGATGGGCATGCGACCCTCGGATACCGTGTTCCTGGGCTCCTTCTTCAGCCTCTACATGGGCAGCTGGGGCGCGCTGATCGGAGCCGAGCGGCTGGGCGCCACCGTCTTCCCTTTCGGCGCCGGCGTGCCGGGGCAGACGCTGCGCGCCGCCGGCTGGATGGCGCAGATGCAGCCGACCTGCTTCTACGGGACGCCGTCCTATGGGCTGCACCTGGCGGAGGTGGCCCGCGCCCACGGGATCGACCCGCGCTCCTTCGGGCTGCGCCTGCTCTTCTTCTCGGGCGAGCCTGGTGCCTCGATGCCGAGCGTGCGCGCGCGCCTGGAGGAGATCTACGGCGCGCGCGTCTTCGACTGTGGATCGATGGCCGAGGCGTCGCCCTGGATGAACCTGGGGGAGTCTTCGGCGCGAGTGGGGATGCTGTGCTGGCAGGACCTCGTATATACGGAAGTGGTCGACCCCACTACTCACGCACGAGTGCCGTATGGAAGTGAGGGGACGCCCGTGTACACGCACCTCGAACGCTTGAGCCAGCCCATGATCCGTTTGCTGTCGAACGACCTCACGCGGTGGGAGTCGGGGCCGACGCCCTGTGGACGTACCTACCCCTACCTGCCGCGCGGCATCTATGGACGCATCGACGACATGTTCATCGTGCGCGGCGAGAACGTGTACCCGAGCGCCATCGACGAGGTGGTCATGGGGCTGCAGGGATATGGCGGTGAGCACCGCATCCTGGTCACCCGCGAGCGCGCCATGGACGAGCTGACCGTGCAGGTCGAGTACGACGCCGAGGTGGCGCGGGCCGGGGATGAGGCGGTGGCAGCGCTGCGAGGGCGCGCCGAATCGGAGCTGCGGCGCGTGCTGGGCGTGGGCGCCCGGGTGCTGCCGGTGGCGCCGGGAACTCTGGAGAGGACCGAGTTCAAGGCCAGGCGCGTGATCGACGCGCGGGAGGTGCTGAGGGCATGACCAGGCTGTTCGACGAGGAGGCGCTGCGCCGGGTGGCCGCGGAGCGCGAGGAGTGGGAGCAGGCGGAGCTGGCCGAGTTCCAGGAGCGCCAGCCGGAGCACCGCGAGACGTTCCTGACCGATTCCCAGCGCCCGGTCAAGCGCGTGTACACGCCGGCCGACGTGGCGCACATCGACTGGGAGGAGATCGGCCTGCCCGGCCGCCCGCCCTACACCCGCGGCCCCTACCCGACCATGTACCG
>DATCNF010000408.1:0-12116 GCA_036565325.1 Candidatus Dormiibacterota bacterium
GTCCTCGGTGAGGCCCAGGTCTTCGCCGGTGACCACGGCGATCACGCCCGGGGCCGCCGCCGCCGCCTGGGTGCGGATGGCGGTGAGGTTGCCGCTGGCGACGTAGCTCAGCACCAGCTTGACGTGGGCCAGCCCGGGCAGGTCCATGTCTTCGGTGAAGAGGAGGGCGCCGTTGACCTTGGCTGCTCCCTCGGTCCTGCGCATGCCGGTTTACGCTACTCGGTAGGTTGCTGAGGTGAAAGGACGCATCGACCACGTCGGCATCGTCGTCGCGGGGCTGGAGCCGGCCGCGCAGTTCGCCCGCCAGGTGCTGGGCCTCGAGCTCAAGGTACAGCCGCCGCCGGCTCCCAACCCGATCGCCTTCTACGGCTGGGAAGCTGGTGCCAACGTCGAGCTGATCGAGCTTGTCGACCCCGCCGCGCGCGTGGCTCGCCTGGGCGACGCGGTGGCGCGCATCGACCACATTGCGGTCGAGGTCGACGACGTGGACGCCGCGGCCGCCGAGCTGCAGGGGCACGGCGTGCGCTTCACGACCGACGCGCCGGTGGCGGTGCGGGACATCCGCACCCTCTGGACGCAGGCCGACACCTCGGGCGGCGTCATGTGGCAGGTCTTCAGCAGAGCGACGTGATTTCTGTGCGCCGCACATAAGCAATGCGCGGAGAGTCGCACCTAGCCTGTCACCTGTTTTGAACGCTCTGCGCGTAGTCCTCCTCGTACTGGCTCTCTCCCGGGCGGGGCTGCGCGCTTGAAAAGCCGCATCACGGAGGCCCTCGCCCAGAACGGGCGGGGGCCTTCTTCTTTTTCAACGCCCATGTCGGTGCACGCAGGCGGCAAGCTGTGCGTCGAAAGCCGCCTTCCGCTGCGCACGCGGGAGATGCTCGCGCTCGCCTATACGCCCGGCGTGGCCGAGGTCTGCCTCGCCATCCAGGACCGCCGCGGTTCAGGCCAGCTGCAAGGAGGCGGCCGCGGCCTCCCGCAGGTGGGTGGCGAAGTCCTCCACGTCGGGCACGATCGCGGGATCGGCGGTGAGCCCGAAGAACAGCCCACCGTCGTAGGAGACCAGCGCCACGCCCAGCCCCATTGATGGGTAGAGCGGCGCGAAGGGCCAGACCTCCAGCAGCCGAGCGCCGCCCGTGTAGAGGGGGTACTGGGGGCCCGGCACGTTGGTCACGTTCATGTGCGCTCCGGCCTGGGGGTTCGACATCAGCCGGCCGGCCAGCACCAGCATGCCCGGTGGCGCCCAGTCGGCCAGGCCGGCCAGCTTATGGGCGGCCACCGCCTGGTGTGAGCGCTTGAGGTCGCCCAGCGTGATCGTCACCTTCTGGATGCGCTCCTCCAGGGCCAGGTCGCCGGTGGGCAGCTCCACGATCATCCCGCTCAGCCGGTTGCCGCCCTTCTCACCGGGGCGGCGGACGCTGACCGGGATGAAGACCCGCACCCGCTCCGGCACCTCCTCCCCGCGCCCCGCCAGCCAGCGGTGCAGGGCCTCGGCCACGATCGCCAGCACGGCGTCGTTGACCGTGCAGCCGAGCCGGTTCTTGAGCGCCTTGACCTGGTCCAATGGCAGCCGCAAGCCGCGGCCGGTGCGCCGCGGCCCGATCGCGCGATTGAAGAACAGGCGCCCGCGGGGGATCGCCAGCTGGCGCCCCAGCGAGGGCAGCCCGCGGGCGGCTGCCAGCCAGCTGAGCGCACGGTCGCGCAGCGGGGTGGGCTTCTCGACGCCCGCCGGCAGCGGGTTCCAGAGCTCGCGCCGCAGCAGGTCCCAGGTCGAGGGCGCCGGTCGGGGCGACCACGGCCGGACCGCTTCCGGGGCCCGGCCCTCCGGCGTGGTGTCAAAGAGGAGCGCCATGATGTCGAGGTTCCCCAGCCCGTCCACCATCGCGTGGTGAACGCGGCTGACGATCACCACCCGGTCGCCGCGTAGGCCGTGCACGACCGTCATCTGCCAGAGCGGTCGCCGCTTGTCGAGCGGCCGTTCGAGCAGGCGGACGACCAGCCGCCGCATCGCTGCACCGTCCCCGGGCGGCGGTAGCAGCTCGTGGTGGACGTGGTAGCTGAGGTCGAACTCAGGGTCGTCCACCCAGACCGGGTGGCCGAGATAGAAGGCGACTCGCTGGATTCTCTGGCGATAACGCGGCACCAGGTGCAGCCGCTCCGAGATGGCGGCCTCGAGACCGGCGGCCCCGCGGCCCCCGGGGACGTTGGAACCCGCTTCGAAGACGTAGACGGTGCCGATGTCGAGCGGCGTCTGGGGCCGCTCGGCGTAGAGGAACCAGGCGTCCTTGGCGGCCAGCGGCTCGAAGAACGACGCGGTCATCGGCGCTGTGACTTTAGTGCGGTTGACGCTCGGCAGTCGGGGGTTCGACCCCGATTTGACAGTCGGGACATGGGGGCGGCTGCCACGCTCCCTTTACCTATGGTTCAGAGCCACATCCTGCTGGTCGAGGACGACGCGCCGATCAAGCGGATGATCTCCAAGTTCCTGCAGATGCAGGGCTACCAGGTCGGCCTGGCCAGCGACGGCGTGGAGGCCCTCAAGCTGGTCGGCGAGCAGCTGCCCGACCTGGTGCTGACCGACGTCAACATGCCGCGCATGAACGGCCTCGAACTGGCGCGCCGCCTCCGCTCTCACCACCTCACAGCGCAGGTGCCGATCGTCATGCTGTCGGCGCTGCTGGAGGCCTCCGACGTGCTCAAGGGCTACGCCGAGGGCGCCGACGACTACGTGCCCAAGCCGATCGAGCTGTCGGTGCTGGGGGCCAAGATCGAGACGCTTCTGCGCCGCCGCGCCCCGGGCGCGGGCGCGGCCAGGCCACCCGGCCGGCTGACCGCTTTCCTGCACGGCAAAGGTGGGGTTGGCACCACGACGCTCGCCGTCAACGCCGGCGTCGCCATCGCGGGCATGCCGATGACGAGCGCCGCCCTGCTCGACCTCGACCTCGCCTATGGCGATGCCGCGCTCCTGCTCAACATGAAGGCCGGCTCCACGCTGGCCGGCCTCGGGGTCCACGGCGACGGCCCGCTGGACGCGGAGCTGCTCGGGCTCTTCACGACCGCGCACGGCTCGGGCCTGGCGCTGGTCCAGGGCTGCGATCGCCCGGAACGCGCCGAGCAGGTGACCGTCCCGGCCGTGCAGCGGGCGATCGCGCAGATGCGCGCGTCCTACGACCAGGTCCTCGTCGACCTGCCCTCCAACTTCTCCGAACCGACCCTGGCGGCGATCGACGCCGCCGACCGCGCCTGCATCGTGGTCCCGCCCAGCCTGCCCGGCCTGCGCGCCTCGAGGCACTGCCTGGAAGTTCTGCAGCAGATCAGCTTCCCGCTCGAGAAGATAGCCGTCATCCTGAACCGGGCCCGGCCCGGCGGCCTGGCCTTCGAACAGGTCAGCCAGTTCCTGAACCACGCCCCGGATGCCGTGGTCGTGTACTCGGAGACGCTCGAGGACTGCGCGGCCCACGGAGTGCCGGTGGTGACGGGGCAGCCCAACAGCGTGGTCGCGCACGAGATCCGCGCCCTGGCCGACTTCCTGGCCGGGACCCGGGTGCCGGCTTAAGCAGCATGACGCTCGAAACCGAGATCGAGAACCCGAAGCGGGCTGATCGAGCCGCCCTGGGAATGGCGCTCGGGATGCGCTCCGCGGAGATCCAGGCCCAGGTGCTGCTGCGGCTGGGGGCCCACCGCGACGATGCGGTGGTGCCCAGCCAGGCCTACGACGAGCACCGGCGGGGCCGAATCCTCTTCGGCACCCTCTTGGTCGCGCGCTGGTTAATTACCGGCGAGGCAGCCGACGAGGGCGAGGCGGCCTGGATCAGCCGTGGTGGCGAGATGGGGGCCGCCGAGGGCGTGGCCATGTCCAACAGCACCCGCGGCTATTACTTCTGGCGCGATGGTGTCCTCGACGTCTTGCGCGAGGAGGCGGCGCGCCTGCACTCGCCGCCCGGCATGCTCGAGCTGGCGCTGGAGATGACGCGTGCCAGCTGTGACGCCAGCCTGCTCAGGATGTCACGCGCCTACGACCGGCGGCTGCGCGAGACCAACACCGAGCTGCGAGACGCCAGCCAGCTGAAGTCCGAGTTCCTGGCCCGCATGAGCCACGAGCTGCGCACGCCGCTGTCGGCGATCATCGGCTTCAGCGAGATCCTCCTCGAGGGGATCGACGGCGAGCTCAACACCGCCCAGCACGAGGACGTGCAGCTGGTGAACGAAAGCGGGCACTCGCTCCTCAACCTGATCAACGACATCCTGGACCTGTCCAAGGTCGAGTCCGGGAAGATGACATTGGCGGCCGAGCCACTCGACCTCGCCGAGATGACGCTGGGCGTACTGCAGGCCTTGAAGCCGCTGGCCCAGAGCCGGAACCTGGAAGTCTCCTCAGAGCTGCCGGCCGGGCTACCGCCGGCCCTCGGCGACGCGGTTCGGGTCAAGCACGTGATCACCAACCTGGTCGCCAACGCCATCAAGTTCACGCGCGAGGGGTCGGTGTGCGTCCGGGCCGAGACCCTGGACGACAAACTCCGGGTCTCCGTAGAGGACACCGGGATCGGGATCAAGGCCGAAGCTCTGGCCTTCATCTTCGACGAGTTCAGGCAGGCCGAGAGCGGAACAACCCGCGACTTCGGCGGCTCCGGCCTCGGCCTCGCCATCGCCCGCAAGCTGGTGGAGCTGCACGGGGGCTCGATCGGGGTGGAATCGGAGCCGGGCAAGGGCAGTCGCTTCTGGTTCACGCTGCCGCTGGCGAGCGCGGCCTCGGCCCGTGCGACGCTGCCCGACCTCCCGGTCTTCGACGCCGGCGCCCGCGTGCCCGGCCAGACCACCGACCTGGTCCTGGTCATCGATGACGACGACTCGGTCCGCCGGCTGATGGTCCGCCGGCTGCGGGAGGCCGGCTTCGAGACCGCCGAAGCAGCCAGCGCCACCGAGGGCCTGACGGCGGCGCGGGAGCTCCACCCGGCAGCGGTGACCCTGGACATCATGCTGCCCGACGCCAGCGGCTGGGCGGTGCTGGCCCACCTCAAGTCGGACCCCATGACGCGGGACATCCCGGTGGTCGTGGTCAGCATCATCGACGGCCGCGAAACGGCGCTCGACATGGGCGCGGTGGCCTACGTGGGCAAGCCGATCTCTCCCGAGCAACTGGTCGCCGCGGTGGGCGGCGTGCTGCCCCGGCTGCGGGGCGCACGCATCCTCTGCGTCGACGACGAGCCGGACACGATCGAGCCCGTGCGCAAGACCCTGGAGGCGGCGGGGGCGCTGGTGACGGTCGTGGCCTCCGGCGAAGCGGCGCTGGCGGAGGTCGCCGTGAACGCCCCCGACGTGATCTTCGTGGACCTACTGATGCCGGGCCTGAGCGGCTTCGAGCTGGTCGTCCGCCTGCGCGCGCGGCCGGGCCTGGAGTCGGTGCCACTGATCGTCCTGAGCGCGCGCACGCTGGACACGGACGACCATCTCACCCTGAGCGGCCGCGCCGACCGCGTGATCGCCAAGGCCGAGCTCCGGCTGGCCGACCTCAACGCCACCGTCCGCCAGGCCATGGCCCATCGGCGGCAGCCCACGGCGGCGTCAGTGCCGGCGGCGGCCCGCGCGCCCCAGTACGAAGTCGCCCGCTAGGGGACGACCCCCGGCGAAGAGCACCCGCCGGCCCGCCGCCAGCAGCCCTGTGTCGGCCTCGTCCGACGCCCAGACCCGGAGACGCCGAAACCAGGGCAGGGGCCTGACCGTGAAGCGCAGCACCGGAATGAAACCGGCTCCGGCAAGGGTGCGGGCGCCGACGTGGTCGACGCTGCCCAGCCAGAGGCGCGTCAAGCCTTCGGCCCGGGCGCTGGCGGCCATGCAGAGGACAAGCGAGCGGAACATCCCCTGCCGGCGATGGGGGCCGAGGGTGAGGCAGTTCCAGATGTAGGCCTCGCCCGGCCCGGGCCGGATCTCGAGCCCGAGCTCCCCGATCCACTCCGGCCCGCGCGCCAGCCAGCCGTAGGCCACGATCTGGCCCTCCCGGCGGGCGGCGAACGCCCGGCAGCCGCGCTCCCAGCGGTCCGCCACCAGGTCCCCGTCGGGACCCATGGCAAGGACAAGGTCGGCTTCCGCCGCCCGCGGGACCTCCGCGATGGCCACGGCGCCCGAGGTGGGCGGTGGACACTGCGATGGGTCCACCGCCCACAGCGTGGCCCTCAGGGCGGAGCTACTTAGAAGCGGAAGAAGAGGCGGCGCACCGCCTGGATGGCGGCCGGGTCGCCGGTGGCGGACCCGCCCTCAAACCGCCCGAACACCGTCAGGACAAAATCCGAGGGGGTGTACTTGAAGACCGCGTCGCAGCCTTTGAAGTCGCCTTCCTCCGGCTGCGCCGACCACTGGCCGTCCTTGACCGTGACGCGCCATTTGCCGCCCCAGCCGCCCGAGACCTCCATCCCGTACACGACATCGACGCCCTTGGCCGCCTCCTGGTCGACGGTGTACTGCATGATGATGTGGCAGTAGGGGATCAGCACCCCCGCGGTGGCTTCATCGAGCTCCGCCAGCTTGTCGCCCAACCCGTACTCGACGTCGTAGGGATGGATGCCGTAATCCATGATGTGGAACGCCGGGTAGAAGCCGGCCGGCACCGGGCCCATGTAGGGATGGGTGACCAGGAATGAAGTCCACTCCTCAGGGGTGAGGGCGTCGAAGATCGACATCATCTTGTCGCGGTCGGCCTTCAGCCGCGCCAGCGCCTCGTCGCGCGACAGCTTGCGGAAATCGAGCGCGTGGTCGTTGAGAGTCTCGCCCATCACGGTCAGGCCGAGGGCGCTCGCGGTATCGCCCTTCTTGGCGATCTCCCAGCGCGACAGGTAGCCCTCGGTCACATCGATCATGTGGCCGACCAGGTCGCGCACCTCCCACTCGGTGCAGCGGGTCTGGACCTTCCAGTTCTTGGGATCCTCGACCAGCCGGAAGAACTTGTCCTGGTCGCGGTGCAGGACCGCCATCACGGTCTCCTTGCCCTCCGCGGCCATCGGGTTGACCGGCTTCATCGGCGCCATCATCGTGCTCATAAAGCCCCTCCAGAAGTTGCCTTGGCGACCGTCGGGACGACGATCGGTGTGAGGTTGAAATCGAGGTTCTCGCGCCGGCCCTCGTACTGCGGCGGCAGCTGCAGGGCCGAACCGAGCGCCTCGGGAGACTCGTCGACGCTGAAGCCGGGGCGGTCGGTGGCGATCTCGAAGAGGACCCCCCCGGGCTCCCGGAAGTAGATCGAGCGGAAGTACTTGCGCTCGATCACAGGCGTGACGCTGCGGCCGGCCGCCACCAGCGCCTCGCGCCAGGCCACCTCGTGCTCGTCGTCGCGGGCGCGCCAGGCGACGTGGTGCACGGTGCCCGTGGTTTCCGCGCCCATCTGCCCGGTGGGCGACTCCAGCACGTCGACCAGGGCACCGGGACCGCCGGGCCCCGTGCGGTAGCGGGTGCGCCCGTCCTCGGTGCCGGCTTCGTCGAAGCCCATGGTCTCGGTGAGCAGGCGCGCGGTCCCCTCGCGCTCGCGCACGTTGAGGGTCACCGAGTGGAAGCCGCGGATCGCGTGATCGACCGGCACCGGACCCTCCGGCCAGGGCACCCAGCGGTCGTCGGCGGCCTGGCCCACCAGCGCCAGCTCCATCTGGTCCGGGTCGTGGAGCACGAGGGCGTCGGCGTCGAAGCGCGAGGCGCGCAGTGCCTCCACCCCGAGCTCGTGGAGGCGCCGGGACCAGTAATCGAGAGCGTGCGGGGGCACCGCGAAAGCCACCGTCGAGACCTGGCCGGTGCCCTGGGGCCCCCACGGCAGGTGCGGCCAGCCGAAGAAGGTCATCGCAGTGCCGGGGGTGCCCAGGTAGTCGGCGAAATAGAGGTGGTAGGTGTCGGGAACGTCGAAGTTGACCGTCTTCTTGATGAAGCGGAGCCCGAGCACGCCGACGTAGAAGTCGACGTTCTTCTGGACGTCTCCGGTGATGCAGGTGACGTGGTGGATACCCGGCAGGCTATCGGGCATGACCGCGGCCATATTAGGCCCGTGGCCCCGGCTTGTTGTGCTGCGAAGCTTCGTCGTCGACGCGGGTCCAGATCTCGGTCGCCAGGGGCTCCTCGATCTCCTCGCGGACGTGCCCCACCAGCCCGATCGCGCGCGCGATCACGGCCACGCCGCGGGCCACCTGCCAGGGGATCTCGAGCTCGCTGGCCAGGGCCCCGATGGCGCCCGTGGCGTTGACTGGCAGCGGCTTGCCGAGCGCGCGTGACGCTTCTACGGAGACCAGGTTCATGAGCTCCACGTAGCGGCCCGAGAGGCCGTTGGCCGCGGCCACCTCGTAGAGGCGCGGCACCCGGGGGTCGATCGGCTTGTGGATCGGGTGGCCGAGCCCCGGGATCGGACGACCGGCCTCGCGGTGGGAGGACACGATCGCCTCAGCGCTCTGCCCTTCCTGGAGCATCCGGGCCGCATCCTCCACGGTGCCGCCGAAGCGGCCGCCCAAGCCCAGGAGGCCGGCGGCCACGGCGGCCTGCACAGATTCGGGAGCCCCCAGGTAGGTCATGCGGGTGGCGATCGCGCTCGGCGTCATCCCGTGCTCGACCAGGGTGACCAGGATGGCGTCGAACACGGCCAGTTCCTCGGTGCTCGGCAGCCGGCCCTTGAGCTCCAGGAAAGCCATGCCGCCGAGGCTCACCTTACCGATCAGGTCGGCGACCAGGTCGTGGCCGCGGACGCCGATCCGGTCGGGCGTGCTCCAGCCCATCTCCGAGCGCAGCCGCTTGCGCCGGGTCACGAACGCCTCACAGTCAGCCGGGTCTTGTAGCCCGCGTCTCCGAACTCGGAGTCGGGCACCAGCACCACGCGCGCCCGGAAGGTGAGAGCGGCGCGAATCGCATGCTCGATCTCACCGGCCAGAGATTTGGTGGGAACCGGGGTGGGGACTTCGACCTCGACCGGCACCGGCGGCTCGATGGCCACGCCCTCGCCGCTGCGCACGACGCGCGCACGGCCCGTGACGCGCGGCTTGAACTCACCCACCACCGACAGGATGGCGGACGGGTACACGTTGACGCCGCGCACGATGAACATGTCGTCGCGGCGGCCCAGGCAGCGCATCCGGAACGAGGTGCGGCCGCACCCGCAGCTGGTGCCCTCGATGCGCACCAGGTCGCCCCCCAGGAAGCGCACCACGGGCATCGCCTGCCGGGTCAGCGAAGTGTAGGCGAGCTCGCCGACGGCGCCCGTCTCGATGGTCATCGGCTCCCGGGTGTCGGGGTCGATCAGCTCCGGCCACACGTGACCGGCGCCGCTGAAATGCATCCCTTCCTGCAGCGGGCACTCGCCGAACAGCGACGGGGAGACATCGCCGATCCCCATGATCTCGTTGACGGTGGCGCCGAGGGTGTCCTGGATGCTGTCACGCACGGCCGGAATGCCCCCGCCCGGTTCACCGCCGGTGACGATGTGGGCGACCTGCAGCCCGCCGGGCCCCACCCGGTTGGCCAGGTACTGGGCGAACGAGGGGGTGGCCAGCAGGGTGTCGGCGAGGCCGGCGCGGAGCCCGAAGATGACGCGCTCGGTGTCGCCCGGTGCCACCGGCACGGAGCGCGCCCCGATCCGGCCCAGCACGAAGTGCGTGTGGCCCGCCACGAAGGGCCCGGCGCCGAAGGTGGTCAGCACCGCGTGGTGGTCGTGGATGCCGGTGGCGTAATAGGTGCGGGAGCCGATCTCGGTCCACGACTCGGCGTCGTCGAGCGTCAGCGCCAGGACGCTGGGGGCGCCGGTGGTCCCGCTGGTCTGGTAGACCCGCTTGACCCGCGCCTCGGGCACGCAGAGGTTGGTGCCGAAGGGCGGCCGCTCGTCGATCGCCTGCTTCAGCTCCTCCTTGGTGCTGAATGGCAGACGCGAGAGGTCGGCCAGGCGGACCGGCTTGGTGCCCAACTTGCGCGCGTAGAAGCGCGAGTTCTCGAGCAGGTGGCGATGCTGGCGGCCCCAGGCCTGCGCCGAGCGCTCCAGGATGTCGGCGGGCGCCGCCGCCTCCACCTCGCGGTCCCAGATCCAGTCGCGGTCGCAGGCGTCACCGGCAAGGCGGCCGCGGGAGTGGCCTGAGATCATGGGCGCCGTGCAGCAGTTTATCGGCCGCCTACCCACGACCGTGGTCGGCAGCTATCCGCAGCCGGAGTGGCTGGTCAACCGGGCGCTGCTCGGCAGCCGGCTGCCCCCACGGGTCCGCGCGCAGGAGATCTGGCGGATTGCGCCCGAGCTCCTGGAGCAGGCGCAGGACGACGCGACCCGGCTCGCCCTGCGCGACATGGAGGCGGCCGGCATCGACATCGTCACGGACGGCGAGATGCGCCGCGAGAGCTACTCCAACCGCTTCGCCACCGCGCTCGAGGGCATGGACCTGGAGAACCCCGGCACCGCGCTCGACCGCACCGGCCACCCCAACCCGGTGCCCCGGGTGGTGGGACCGATCCGGCGCGCACGTCCGGTGGAGGTGCGGGACGTGGAGTTCCTGCGCGCCAACACCGATCGCGTCATTAAGGCGACGCTGCCAGGTCCCTTCACGATGTCGCAGCAAGCGCAGGACGACCACTACCACGACGAGGAGGCGCTGGCGATGGCGCTGGCGGCGGCGGTCAACGAGGAGGTGCGCGACCTCTTCGCCGCCGGCGCCGACATCGTGCAGATCGACGAGCCCTACCTGCAGGCGCGCTCTCCCAAGGCGCGCAGGTTCGCGCTGGCGGCCATCAACCGCGCGCTCGAGGGTGTGCGGGGGACGACCGCGCTGCACACCTGCTTCGGCTACGCGCACATCGTGCACGACCGTCCGGACGGGTACCCCTTCCTGGCCGAGCTCGCGGAGGCCGCGGTCGACCAGATCTCGCTGGAGTCGGCCCAGCAGAACGTCGACCTGGCGGTGCTGCGCGAGCTGCCGAACAAGACGCTGATCGTGGGCGTGCTGGACCTCGCCGACGAGAGCCCGGTCGAGGAGGTGGCCACCGTGGTGGCGCGCATCCGGCGGGCACTCGAGGTGGTGCCCGCGGAGCGGTTGGTGCTGGCGCCGGATTGCGGCATGAAGTACCTGCCGCGCGAGACGGCGTTCGCGAAGCTGAGGGTGCTGGCCGCGGCCGCGGCAGTGGTGCGGGAGGAGATCTAGGTTGAACAGCCCTCGAGATTAGGCGACGCCCGGATCGTTTCCGGGACGTGAATGGCGACCCATCCTGCGGATGTCTGATCGGCCTGTTAAGACCGTACGTTTGTTCGCTGCTGTGGTAAAATTGCGTCATGTTGAATGGGGGTTGGGGGGACGTCTCCACCGCTTCAGCGCACGAACTGCGCAACGCCTTGTTGGAGGAGCTCGAGGCGGTCGATGTGGGGTCGCTCGCTTCGGAGCAACTCGGCGCCGAGCTCAAGTTCATCCGCTCCACCGTCGATCTGTTCGAGCTCCAGGCAGCGCGCCGGCTGGCCGTCTTCGACCGCCGGCAGGCCTTCTATGAGTTGGGCGAGCACTCGTCAGTCGATTGGATCCGCACCCACACTCACGTCTCGGCCGCCAGCGCCGACAGCCAGGTCACGCTGGCCCGCCAGCTCGAAACTCTGGAGCCCACCGTCGAGGCGGTGCAGCAGGGCGAGATCTCCTTCGAGCACGCGCTGCTGATCGCCCGCCAGGTCAGCGATCTACCCGAAGCCACAGCCATGCAGGCGCAGGCCGAGCTGCTGCCGGCGGCCGCCAAGAGCGATCCCCGCGAGCTGCGCAAGCTGGGCCTGGAGATCCGGCATCGCGAGGATCCCGAAGGCACCGCCCGCCAGGCCTACCGCCAGCACCAGAAGCGGCGGCTGCGCCTCTTCGATCACGCGGATGGGATGCTGGGCCTGGAAGGCGCGCTGCCGGCGCCCGAAGGCATGAAGCTGCGCCTCTGCCTGGAGTCGCTGATCGGCATCCCGGTCAAATGTGATGAGCGCAGCCAGGACCAGCGCCAGGCCGACGCCCTGATCGAGCTCTGCTCGCTGGCGATCGGGTCGGGCAAGCTGCCGCGGCAGGCCGGGCGCCGGCCCCAGCTGACCGTGATCGTGCGCACCGAGGGCGGTGTCGAGGTGTCAGCCGAGGTGGAGGGTGTCGGCCCCATCAGCCTGGGCA
>DATCNF010000409.1:0-5294 GCA_036565325.1 Candidatus Dormiibacterota bacterium
CTTCGAGGCCGTGGTGGCGGCCGGCGCCGAGGCCAAGCCGGCGGCCAACTGGGTGATCCAGGAGTCGCCGACCGCCACCCCGGAGCAGCTGGCCGCGGTCGTCCGCCTGGTGGGGTCGGGCACCATCAACCGCGACCAGGGCCGCGAGGTCCTGGGGGAGGCTGCCAGGACCGGCCGCCAGCCCGACCAGATCGTGGGCGACCGCGGCCTGGCCCAGCTCTCCGACGAGGCCGAGCTGGGCGCGATCGCCGACCGCGTGCTTGACGAAAACCCGAAGGCCGTGGCGGACTACCGGGCGGGCAAGCTGGAGGCTATCGGGCCGCTGGTGGGCAAGGTGATCGCGGCCACGCAGCGCCGAGCCAACGCCCAGGTGGCTCGCCGCCTGCTGGAGGAGCGGCTCAACCGCTAAGAATCGTTCGAGCGCCGGCGCTGGAAGGATTCTCGACCAGCGGAAGCGTTCGGGCGCCGGCGCTCGGACGGTGTCTTCCCAACCAAGGTAAGTTCGCGGTCAGAGTGTTGATTCCCGACGGACACGTCCACACCCAGTGGTCGTGGGACGCCCCCCGCGGCGACATGGATGAGAGCTGCCGCCAGGCGTTGGCCATCGGCCTGCCCTCGATCGCCTTCACGGACCACGCCGACTTCACCGAGTACGTCCGCGCCCGCGCTGGGCTCCTCGACATCACGGGCTACCTGGAGTGTGTCGAGCGCTGTCGAGCCGCCTTTCCGGAGCTCCGGATCTTGAGCGGCGTGGAGCTCGGCGAGCCCCATCGGTACAGCGCCGAAGCGGCCGCGATCCTGGCCGCCGGGCCACTGGACCGCGTGCTGGGCTCGGTCCACTGCCTGCCCTGGCAGGGCGCCCTGGTCGACGCCTCCACGCCCGGCCTGCTGACCCCGGAGCACGCCGCCCATCAGTTCCGTTCCTACCTGCGCGAGACCGAGGCCCTTCTCGAGAGCAACCAGCCCTTCGAGGTCCTGGCCCACCTCGACTACCCCAAGCGCTACTGGCCGGCCGAGGCGCCCTACGACCCC
The DNA here is from genome assembly GCA_036565325.1 of Candidatus Dormiibacterota bacterium. Lineage (GTDB taxonomy): Bacteria > Chloroflexota > Dormibacteria > Dormibacterales > Dormibacteraceae > CF-28. The sequence continues at coordinate 1,033 of DATCNF010000409.1, forward strand.
GCCGAGTTCGAGGGCGAGCTGCGCACCGTGCTGCGGGTGGCGGCCCGGAGGGGCAGCGTGCTCGAGGTCAACACCACCCGCGGCGGCGACCCCGCCCGCTACCTGGTGCCGGGGCCCGAGATCTTGCTCTGGTGGCGCCAGGAGGGCGGGCGAGCGGTGTCGTTCGGCAGTGACGCCCACGACCCCTCCAAGATCGCGGCCGGTTTCGAGGTCGCCGCCCAGGCCGTGGAGGCCGCCGGGTTCCGGCCCCAGGACGACCCGGCGGGCTTCTGGCTGCGATGATCCTGCGCACCGACAACCCGGCCCACGGCGGCGCCGTGTTCGCCCAGGACGAGGGCCGGCCCGTCCTCGTTTACTACGCGCTGCCCGGCGAGCTGGTCGAAGCCGAGCCGCGCGGCCGCCAGGGCGGCGTGGTCTTCGCACGGGCGGAGCGGGTGCTGGAGCCGGCGCGGGGGCGCATCGACGCCCGCTGCCCGCATTTCGGCCAGTGCGGCGGCTGCCAGTGGCAGCACGCGGCGTACGAGCTGCAGCTGGAGATCAAGCAGCGGGTGGTGGCCGAGGCCTGGCGCAAGGCGGGCCTGCGGCTGCCGCCGGAGACGCCGGTGCACGGGATGGACGACCCCTGGCGCTATCGCATCCGCGGAGAGTTCGAGGCCGTTTATGGCGCGGAGGGCCCGAGGTTCGGGTTCCACCGCCTGCGCTCGCACGCGCTGATCCCGATCTCCACCTGCCCCATCCACGACGAACGCATAGAGCGGGCCATGCTCGCCTTCGGCCAGGCTGCGCGCGAGCATACGGTCGCGGGACTGCAGAACCTGCTGCTCACGGTTGAGCCGCAGGGCCAGGGCCTGCTCTGGACCGCCCGCTTCCGGGGTGAGCCGCGGCGGCGCCTGGCCGAGGCCGTGGTCGCGCGGGTGGCCGAGCTGGTGCCGGACCTGGTGCTGCTCGACGACTCCATGACCCTGGAGGTGATGGGGCTCACCTTCCGGGTCCGCAACGACACCTTCGTGCAGACCAACCACCGCCAGGTCCCGGTCCTCTATCGGACCGCCCTGGAGATGCTCGAGCCGGCGGCCGGCGACCGCGTGCTCGACCTCTTCGCCGGCGTGGGCACGATCGGCCTGGCGGCGGCCGGCCGCGTGGAGGCGGTGACCGAGGTCGAGGAGAACCCGAAGGCCGTGCAGCTGGGACGCCTGGCCGCGCGCATCAACGGGCTCGACAACGCCGTCTTCCTGGCCGGGCGGGTGGAGGACGCGCTGCGGGGCGTGCGGGCCGGCGAGCACACCGCGGCGCTGCTGGACCCGCCGCGGGCCGGCTGCGATCCGCGCGCCATCGCCGAGCTGCTCAGGCTGCAGCCGGGGCGGATCGTCTACTTGTCCTGCGAGCCGTCCACCCACGCGCGCGACCTGGCGCTGCTCGTGCAGGGCGGCTACCGGGTGCGCCGGGCCGCGATCGTGGACATGTTCCCGCAGACCTACCACATCGAGTCGGTGGCCCTGCTGGAGCGCTAGCTGCCGGGGGGCCGCATTCTCCGGGGAATGCGGCCATCCACCGCCCTCTGGTGCCGCATTGCCCGGGAAATGCGGCTCTACATCCGGTACTGGAGGCGCTCTACGCGCTCGGTGATGGGCGCCACCAGGTCGCGCCGGATCCGGTTGTGTTCGGCGTCCTCGTCGTAGATGCGGTAGGCGGCCTCGTCCTCGAGGTCGACCACGATCACGAAGTCCATGTTGCCCTCGCGGAGACCGGCATCGGTCCCTGTCGAGATGTTGATCAGCCCCGGGATCTGCAAGCCCTGGAGCTCGTTGACCAGGCGCTCGACCTGCTCGGGCGGCGTCTCGGCCTTGAGCTTGAGCAGGACCACGTTGCGGATCACCGGCCGGACAGCTCGCGCACGAATTCGCAGAGGCGGCTGATCCCCTCGCGGAGGTCCTGGTCGGAGCTGGCGAGGCTGATCCGCACCGCCTTGCCGGCCACGCTCCCGAAGGCCGTCCCGGGGGCCACCCCCACCTGCCGCTCGCGGAGCAGCCTGAGGGCGAACTCGCGGGCGCCCAGGCCGCCGGGCGAGACGTCGGCCATCACGTAGAAGGCGCCCTGGGGCTCGGACACCAGCAGCCCGGCCTCCCGCAGCAGGTCGACGGAGAGGTCGCGCCGGCGCCGGTAGGCGGTCACCATCTCGGCGACGCAGTCCTGGGGCCCGTTCAGCGCCGCCTCACCCGCCTTCTGGGTGATCGCGGAGACGCAGGAGGAGCTCGATTCCAGGAACTTGACGATGCCGTCGATGACGTCCGGCGAAGCCACGGCGTAGCCGAGCCGCCAGCCGGTCATGGCGTAGCTCTTGGAGAAGGTGAAGACCGAGATCACGCGCCCGTCGGGAAGGTGGTTGGCCATGCTCGGGGCCACGCTCCGGCCGTCGAGCATGATCTGGTCGTAGCACTCGTCCGAGATCAGCCAGAGGTTGCGGCGGCGGGCGATCTCGGCCATCCGCGCCAGCGTCTCCGCGCTGTAGACGGCGCCGGTCGGGTTGTTGGGGCTGTTGACGAGGAGGACCTTGGTGCGCGGCGTGACCAGGCGCTCGAGGGCGTCGAGGTCGGGCTGAAACTCCAGCTCCGGCGGGCACGGGTAGCGGACCTCGCGGCCGTGCGCCCAGGCCACCATGATCGAGGTGTTGGGCCAGCCCGGGTCGGGCGTCAGCACCTCGTCGCCGGGCTCGACCAGCGTGGCCATGGTGGCCGCGATCACGCCCACGCCGCCCGGTCCGCAGGCGATCTGGGTGGCCGGCACCGAGATCCCGTTGACGCGCTCCAGCTTGCGGGCGATCGCCTCGCGCAGGGGCATGATGCCGGCGGTCGGCGTGTAGAAGGTGAAGCCGGCGTCGATGGCGGCCTTGGCCGCCTCGGCCACGTGGGCGGGAGTCCGGAAGTCGGGCTGGCCGGCCTCCAGGCGGATCGCCCCCGGCATCTCGAAGGCCACGTTGGCGATCTCGCGGATCCCGCTGTGGTGGGCTTCCAGGAGCGCGGACGAAAGCGGCGGCAGCGAGGTCGTGGCCATGGCCACGAAGTCTAAGTGAGAGTGGGGGGACTCCCCCCTCGGCGGGCCGGGCGGAGCCCTTCCCCCCGCCACCCCCCTCTGGTTAGTCCCCGACGTACACCGTGGCGCCCAGCTGTGCCCAGGCGTAGAGCTTGACCAGCTGGGCGTCCTGCACGTGCACGCAGCCGTGGCTGGCGTAGGGGCCGTACTGGGAGCCGGGCCCGTAGCTGTCGTCGGGCTGCCAGTCGGCGTTGTGGATGAAGGTCCCGTCGCCGACGAACTCCATCGCGTACTGGACCCAGGTCGGCGGGTAGTGGAAGGGCGAGCCCTCCGGCCAGGGCGAGATCATGTGGTACCAGGGCGTCTTGTAGAAGATGCGGAAGGTGCCGCGGTCGGTGGGCAGGGCCGGTCGCCCGGTGGTGACCGGCATCGCCATCACCGGGCAGCCGCTCTGGTAGGCGACCAGCTGCTGGCTGGCCAGGTGGATCCAGATGTACTGCCCGGACCCGCCGCCCGGCATACACGGCGGCAGGGGGGCGCTGTCCGTCCGGTTGATGATGCCGTTCAGGGTGTCGGTCGCCGACTGGGCCTTGTCGGTGGCGAAATGAAGCTCGTCGTCGGTACGCGCGGTGGTAGCTGCCGCCTTGGCATCCGCCACCTGCTGGACCAGCGTGTCGGGGACACCGACGGTCTGGGCGGCGGCCATCAGGTCGTCGAGGCCGGCGACCACGTCCAGGACGTGGGCCTTGGCATCCGCCCGGCCATTGACGAGGTCGTTCGCCGCCCGCAGGTCGCCGAGCAAGGCGTCGTGCTGCTCGATCTGCGCGTCGACCTCCAGCCCTCGGTAAGTTGCAAAGCGCGCCTGGATCTCCGCCTCGGGGTCCGTGACCACGTCCGCGGCTGCCGCTCGGGCCGCCGCCCGGTCGACGGCCGCGCTGAGCCCGACGATGTCGCTGGGCTGGCCGTCCCGCTCGCCGCCCGACTGCTGGTCCAGGTAATTGCGGGCGAGGTCGGCGGCCGCCGCCTCCTGTGTCCAGAGCGCGGTCAGGCGGCCGAAGGCGGCCGCGTCGGGGGCGGCGGCGAATTGGGCGAGATAGGGCGCCCAGTCAGTCCCGCCGCGGGCTCCCTGCAGGCGGGTGAGTGCCTGCCAGGCGTCGCGGCTGGCGCCGTCCCGCGCCTGCCGCGCGGCGGCCGCGGTGCTCGCATCGCCGCGGGTCGACGCCGGACCGCAG
>DATCNF010000410.1:0-2617 GCA_036565325.1 Candidatus Dormiibacterota bacterium
GGAAGAAGGGCACGTCGCTGCCAACGGCGGCGGCCGCGGTTCCGATATCAACTTTGTGGAGCGCCGCGGCCAGCCGCAGCCCGGTTGCGGCGTCAGAGCTGCCGCCGCCCAGGCCGGCCCCGGCCGGGATTCGCTTGTGGAGGCGGAAGCGGGTGGGAAGCAAACGGCCGGCTATCTGCTCCAGCGCGGCATGCGCTTTGAGGACCAGGTTGTCGGGCCCCTTCGGCGCGTCGCCCTCGACCTCGAGCGAGGTTTCGGCGGCCGGCTCGGCCTCCAGGAGGTCGTGGAGATCTATGGCCTGGAGCACGGTGTCGACCTCGTGGAAGCGGTCGGTTCGAACGCCGGTGACCGCGAGTGTGAGGTTGAGCTTGGCGCGCGCGGGCAGCGCCAGGATCAATCGGGCGCCCGCAGCTTCTCGCGGTAGAGTCGCCCGTTCTCCTGGTAGTGCCTGGCCGGGCGCCCGATCCAGTCGGCCGAGGAGCCCGAGAGCTCCTTCTTGACCTCGGCCGGAACGCCGGCCGCCAGGTGGCCGTCCGGCACCTCCTTGCCCTCGGCCAGCACCGAGCCCGCCGCCAGCATGGCGCCCTTCCCGACCCGGCTGCGCTGGAGCATGATGGCGCCGGTTCCGACCAGCCCGCCGTCGTCGACGGTGCACCCCTCCAGGCAGGCGAGGTGGCCGACGGTGACGTTCTTGCCCAGGATCGTGGGCAGGTTGTGCGAGCAATGGATCATGGAGTTGTCCTGGACGTTGCTGCCCTCGCCGATCACGATGCTGGACTCGTCACCGCGCAGCACGACCCCGAACCAGATGCTGGCGCCGGCCTGGACCTCGACGTCGCCGATGAGGACCGCGGTGGGGGCGATGTAGGCGTCCGGATGCACGCGCGGCCGCCTGCCGTCGAGCTCGAACTCGGGCATCCGTATAATCCTAAATCCGTGCCTGATCCCAACCTGGTGTCGACGCATGGCTAACATCGCCTCCTCGAAGAAAGACGCGCGCCGGAGCGCGGTCCGCGCCGTGCGCAACCGCGGCCTCAAGTCCTCGGTCAAGACCAAGGTCACGAAGGTCCGGCGGGCAGTCCAGGACGGCGAAGAGGGCGTTGCCGAATTGGGCATGATCGCGATCTCGGCGCTCGATCGCGCGGCCGCCAAGGGGATCATCCACCGCAACAACGCCGCCCGCCGCAAGTCGCGGCTGATGAAGCGGCTCGCTACCGCCGGCACCGCGGCCGCCGCGCCGGCCAAGGGCGCCAAGGCGGCCCCCAAGAGGGCGGCTGCCAAGAAGCCGGCTCCCAAGCCCGCGGCCAAGGCTGCTGCCAAGGCGGCGCCCGCGAAAAAGGCCGCCACCAAGCCCGCCGCCGCTAAGAAGAAGTAGCGCTCAGATTCGGGCCAGCGCGACCTGCAGGCCCAGCTCGGCGTCGATCTGGCCAGACTTGACCTCCCACTCGTAGTCGAGGAGCGCCCGCAGCCCCGCCTCCAGCCGCTCAGCGTCGGTTGAGCGCGCCGCGTCGTAGGCCTTCTGGACCACGAAGGAGTGCTCCCGCATCGAGCCCTGGATGCTCGAGAGCGACTCGCCCCGCTCCTGGCGGGTCTTGACCTCCAGCACCAGGGCGAGGTGCCTGCTGAGCCGGTAGGCGAGCACGGTCGGCTGCTCCCGTTCCAGGAGCTGGTCGAGCGTGCGCCAGGCCTGCGCGGTCGGTCGCGGTAGGAGGTGGTCGGTGAGCTTGAAGATCTCCTCCTGGCGACCGCCGGCCAGGAGTTCACCGACCGTGTCCGGGTCCAGCTCGCCGCCGCCCGCCCGGTAGGCGGCCAGCTTGCGCAGCTCGGAGTCGAGGATGCCGAGGTCGGGCGGGCTGGCCCTGATCACCGCCACGGCGACCGCGGGCGGCAGCTCGAGGTCGCGGGCGCGCTGGTGGCCCCAGTCGGTGAGGGCGCGGCCCTTGAGCGGCGACATCTCGCGCGACTGCCCCGCTTCCAGCGCGTTGACCGCCTTGACCAGCTTCGAGGAGGCGGCCAGCTTGCCGCTCACGGTGAGCAGCAGCCAGGTGGATTCGGGGACCTCGCTGAGCGCTGCCGCCAGGCCATCGGCGCGGCGGGTGGCGATGCCGCGGGCTGCGATTACCCGGTGCGGGTCGAGGAAGGGCGCCTGGAGCACGGCGTCTCTGAGTCGCTCGGCGGTGAGGCCGCTGGGATCGAGGGCCTCGTAGCCGAAGTCAGAGACCAGCGGTTCGGTCCAAGCCGCGAGGGTGCGGCGCGCTTCCTCGGCGATCAGGAATGCCTCCTCACCATGCAGAAGCAGGACGCGCGGGGTGGCTCGGGGCGGCACGGCGCGATCCTACATGGGGAGCTCCACCGTCCCTTCCTGGTCGGTGCGCCGGAGGCTGCCCGCGGGTAGACCGCGCGCGGTGCGGCCGCTGGCCAGCGAGGCGATCAGGATCCGCGCTCGCGCTCTGGCCATCAGCTCGGGCGCGGGTGCGCTCTTGCCGCCGCCGGGCAGGACGAGGTAGTCACAGGGACCGCGGAGGAGCGCGGCGGCATCGGCCTGCGCCTGGGCGTCGAGGTCGCCGAAGACGCAGACGGCTTTGCCGGCGGGCCCGACGGCTCTCAGACCAAGGCC
>DATCNF010000411.1:0-22602 GCA_036565325.1 Candidatus Dormiibacterota bacterium
CCGCGAGGCGGCCGCGGCCGGTGATCATCTCGACCCCGTTGGACTTGAGGAGGCCCTGCACGCCCTGGCGCATGCCCGCCACCACTTTGTCCTTCCGGGCCTGCATCGCGGCCCAGTCGATCTCCGGCTCGCCGACCTTGACGCCGTACTCCGCCGCCCGGCGCACCGTGCGCAGGACCTCGGCGCTCTGGACCAGCGTCTTGGTGGGGATGCAGCCCCAATTCAGGCAGGTGCCGCCCCACTCGCTCGCCTTCTGCTCGACGATGGCGACCTTCGCGCCCTGGCGGGCCGCGTGGATGGCCGCGACATAACCGCCCGGCCCGGACCCGATCAGAACGACGTCGAAGTCAGGCACTGGGATTCAGGATAGCCAGCGCCCTCAGTAACCGGGGACAGGACGCATTTCCCGGGGAATGCGGCTTCTCTGGGCGGGCGTGACCCGCATTCTCCGGGGAATCGGCCCGCTTTACAGGTGACGTTGCGCGTGGCCCCCACAGTCCCGATGCTGCTCCACGTGGCAGCTCGGACGTTGGTGCCGGAGGACCTCATGCAGGCACCGTTCACCCTCGAGGATGCGCGTCGCGCCGGCATCTCACGCGAGCAACTCCAAACCGCCGCCTGGCGTCACCTGCGCTATGGCCTCTATGCCTGGGCCGGGCTTTCAGTCACTCCGATGCTGATCCTGTCGGCACTTCACCTGCGGATGCCCGACGGTGCCGCGTTCTCGGGGCGTACCGCTGCCTGGCTGCACGGCCTCGACCTGCCCCCTTGCGATCCAGTCGAGGTGACCATTCCAGACCATTGCCGGGTCTCAGGAAGGGCGGGGATGTCCGCCTACCTTTCGAACTTCGGCGACGGCGACGTCGTGCTTCGCCGCCACCTGCCGACGACCTCGGCCTTGCGCACCGTCACCGACCTGGGGCGGCGGCAACCGCTCGTGGAAGCGGTCGCGGCGGTGGACATGGCGCTCCACGCACCGCTGGCGAGCCTGGCCGACCTCTGGAGTTTCGTAGACGCGCATCGAGGTGCCAAGGGCATCGCACGGCTGAGACGGGTTCTCCAGCTGGCCGAGCCCGCGGCCGCGTCCGCCATGGAGTCGCGCCTGCGCATGCTGCTGGTGCTGGCCGGACTTCCGCGCCCCGAGGTGCAGGTCCCGATCTACGACGACCAGGGACGCTTCCTGGGGCGACCGGACCTGTTCTATCGGCAGCAGATGGTCGCCATCGAGTACGACGGCGGCAACCACCGCGAGCGCCTGGTCGCCGACGACCGCCGCCAGAACGGGCTTTTGAGCTTCGGGCTTCTTCTGCTTCGTTTCACCGCGCCCGATGTACTAGGTGCCCCCGGTAGCGTGGTTGGTCAGGTCCGCGAAGCTCTGGCGAGCCGCATGTCCCGGGAAATGCCCACTTCCGGGGCCGCCACCGGCCGCATTGTCCGGAGAATGAGCGCCTAGCGCCCGACTCGGAAGAAGACCACGTCGCCGTCCTGGACCCGGTACTCGCGGCCCTCCACGCGCAGCTTGCCGGCCGCGCGCAGCGCGTCCATCGAGCCCGCCGCCACCAGCTCGTCCACCGAGGTCACCTCGGCCCGGATGAAGTGCTTCTCGAAGTCGGAGTGGATCACGCCCGCGGCCACCGGGGCGGGCGCGTCGCGCTCGCAGGGCCAGGCCCGCACCTCGGGTTCGCCGGCCGTGAAGTAAGTGATCAGGCCGCCCGCCTTCCAGACCGCGCGCGCCACCGCATCCAGGCCGCCCTCGGTCAGCCCGTAGGAGGCGCGGTACTCCGCCGCCTCGGCCGCGTCGAGCTCGGCCAGCTCCGCTTCCAGGCGCGCGGGCACCACCAGCGCCTCGGCGCCTGCGTCGGCGGCCGCCTTCCGCACCGCCGCCGCCGGGGCGCCACCGTCGGGCAGCGACCCTTCGTCGACGTTGGCAACCAGCACCGCGGGCTTGGCCGAGACCGGGAACAGGGGCTCCAGCAGGGCGCGCTCGGCGGGCTCCAGCGCCAGCGTCGTGAGCGGGTGCCCGGCGTCCAGGTGCACGCGCGCCCTCCGCAGCACCTCCAGCTCCTCGGCGCCCGCCTTCCTGCCAACGCGCACGTCGCGCTCCACGAGCTCCAGCCGCTTTTCCACGGTCGCCAGGTCGGTCAGCGCGAGGTCGACGTCCAGGCCGGCCAGCTCAGACGCCGGGTCGGGATCAGGGCCGAACCCGCGCGCCACCTTGATCACCACGTCCGCCTCGCGGGCGGCCGCGATCCGCTGGGCCTTGGACCCGGCCGGCGCGTCCGCGATGCGAACCTGGGCGGGCACCACCTTCTTCGGCTTCACGGCCTCGGCCAGCCGCTGCAGGCGCTCGTCGGGCACGTCGACCATGCCCACCCCGTCGGCGCCGCGGCCACGGGTGAGAGCGTTGAAGAGCGTGGTCTTGCCGGAGCCGTCGGCTCCGATCAGAGCTACCGAAACAGGCAAGAGTTAGGCGACCTGGTCCAGCTGGAAGGCGCTGTGCAGCGCGCGCACGGCCCGCTCGGCGTCCTTGCGGGCGACCAGGCAGGTGATGCGGATCTCGGCGGTCGAGATCATCTCGATGTTGACCTTGGCCGCGGCCAGGGTGCGGAACATGCGCGCCGCGATCCCCGGGGTGCCCAGCATGCCGGTGCCCACGATCGAGACCTTGGCCACTCCGCCCGCGTGCACGACCTCGCGGGCGCCGATGCTCCCAGCCACCTTCTCTACCAGCTTGACCGCGTGCCGCAGGTCCGACTCGGCGCAGGTGAAGGTGAGGTCGGTGGTGCCGGCGGTGGACACGTTCTGGACGATGACGTCGACCGAGATCCCGGCCTCGGCCAGGGGCTCGAAGATGGCGGCAGCGACGCCCGGCCGGTCCGGCACGCCCATCACCGTGATCTTCGCGACGTCCGACTCGTGCGCCACACCGCGCACCCGGTTGCGCTCCTCCATCGGCACCTCGGCCACGATCATCGTACCCGGGCGCTGGTGGAAGCTCGACCGCACGTGGATGCGCACGCCGTAGAGCTCGCCGATCTCCACCGCCCGCGGGTGCATGACCTTGGCGCCCACCGCGGCCAGCTCCAGGATCTCCTCGTAGGCGATGAACTTCAGGAGCCTCGCCTCGGGCACCACCCGGGGGTCGGCGGTCAGGATGCCGTCGACGTCCGTGAAGATCTCGCAGTCGGCGTCGAGCGCCGCCGCCAGCGCCACCGCCGTGGTGTCGGACCCACCGCGCCCGAGGGTGGTGATCTCGAGCTCTTCGGTGACCCCCTGGAAGCCGGCCACCACCGCCACCTGGCCCTCGTCGAGCGCGCGCCGGATGCGGACCGGGTCGATGTCGCGGATGCGCGCCTTGCTGTGCTGGGGGCCGGTCCGGATGCCGGCCTGCTGGCCGGTCAGCGAGATCGCGGGCACACCCATGCCCTGCAGGCACATGGCGACCAGCGGCGCGGTGATGGTCTCGCCGTTGGCGACCAGCATGTCCAGCTCGCGGGCCGGCGGCTCGTCGGTGACGCGGCGGGCCAATTCGATCAACCGGTCGGTGGTGTGGCCCATCGCCGAGACCACCGCCACCACCTGGCAGCCGGAGGCGACGGTGTCCGCGATCCGCCGGGAAACGCGCCGGATGCGCGCGGCGGTTCCCACCGAGGTCCCGCCGTACTTCTGGACGACCAATGTCGTGCTCACCACGACTCCATGCCGTGAGGCGTGACGCGCGTCACGATGCCCCGCGAGCCCGCGGGCGCCGCCTTCTGCATGGCGTCGGCGACGGCCTGGCCCTGGTGCCGCTCGCAGAAGGCGAACACGCTGGGACCGGCGCCCGCCAGCGCCGCCCCGTAGGCCCCGGCCTCGACCGTGGCGTCCAGCACCTGCTGGACCCAGGGGTAGAGAGGGATCCGCTGCGGCTGGTGCAGGCGGTCGTCGAGCGCCACGTTGAGGCGCGACCAGTCGCGGTTGTGCAGGAGGTGGACGAGGGAGACCGCGCGGGCCACGTTGAAGACCGCGTCCGCGCGCTCGACCTGGGCGGGCAGGGCCGCCCGGGCCGCGTCCGTCGACAGGGGCTCTGCCGCCAGCAACACTGCCACCTCGAGCTCGGGCACCGGCAGGCTCTGCACCTCGTCGCCGACCACCGCCACCACCCCACCGACCACGGCCGCGGCCACGTTGTCGAAATGGCCCTCCTCGCGGCCGGCGTCGCCGATCGGGTCCTGGCTGCCCTGGAGCACGGCCGCCGCCACCCGGGCCGCGGCCGAAGAGCCGAGGCCGACGCCAACCGGGATCTGGTTGCGCACCCAGCCCTGCATCGGCAGCAGGGAGAGCGGATTAGGTGACGCGTTGAGGGCGTCGGCACCCTCGCCCTCGAAGGTCCACTGCGGCTGGTCCGCGGGCTCGGCCTCGATCTCCAGCCAGAGGTCGACCGCCATCGCCAGCACGTCGAAGCCGGGGCCCAGGTTGGCGATCGAGGCGGGGACCTTGACGTGCATCAGGTCCTCAGATCGGTCCCTGGAACCGAATCGAGCGCCGGCGGTAGCCCATGCGCTGCTCGTAGAAGGGCGTCGAGGTGGGCCCGTCGGCGAAGCTGTCGACGAAGAGGATCGAGGCCCCGCGGCCCCGGCCCCATTTCTCGGCAGCTCGCATCAGGGCCTGGCCGACGCCGGCGCGGCGGGCCGCTGCGGCCACCGCCAGTGCGTCGACGTAGAGCCGGGTGCGCCCCAGGTCGCGCTGTAGCTGGCGCCAGGGCTCCGTATGCGGGGCCTCCACGTGCGCCCCGCAGAAGCCGACCACCTCGCCCTCGCGCTCGGCGACGAAGACCGCCCGCTCCTCCGACTGGCGCCCCAGCGAGGCCTCGAACCACTGGTCGAGGCCGGCCTCCTCCGGGACCTGGAAGCGGGTCTGGTCGACGTCGATGTAGTGGCGCCCGGCATCGATCCAGCAAAGGGCCATCCCGGCGCCGTCGCCGGCGCGGGCGGAACGGATCGAGACCGACGTCATCCGGGGTCCCCGAAAGACCGCAGGTCTTTTGGGGTGATCACAGCTTGAGGGCCTTGGCCAGGGAGCGGGCGTCGCCGTCGAGCCGGATCGGCGGCTCGATGTTGGAGAGCGCGGCCTCGGGATCCTTCAGGCCCGAGCCGGTGAGCACGATCACGGTCGTGGAGTCGCGCTGGATGTGCCCTTCCTGCACCAAGCGCACCAGCAGCGCCAGCGGGGCCACCGACGCGGGCTCGGCGAACAGGCCCTCGCTGGACGCCAGCCGGATCTGGGCCTGCAGGATCTCGGTGTCGCTGACCGCCTCGATGGTGCCCCCCGACTCGTCGCGGGCCGAGGTGGCGCCCTCCCAACTGGCCGGGTTGCCGATCTTGATGGCGGTGGCCACCGTTTTCGGGTCCTCGATCGGGTGGCCGCGCACGATGGGCGCCGCGCCCTCGGCCTGGGCGCCCACCATGCGCGGCAGCTGGGTACTGTGGCCGGCGGCCAGCTCCTCCTTGAAGCCCTTCCAGTAGGCGGTGATGTTGCCCGCGTTGCCGACCGGCAGCATCAGGTAGTCCGGTGCCTCGCCCAGCTCCTCCACGATCTCGAAGGCGGCTGTCTTCTGCCCCTCCAGCCGGTACGGGTTGACGGAGTTGACGAGCGCCACCGGGTAGTTCTCGGCGAGCTCGCGCACCGTGGTCAGGGCGGCGTCGAAGTTGCCCTTGATCTGGACCACCTTGGCGCCGTACATGAGGGCCTGGGCCAGCTTGTTGAGGGCGATCTCGCCGTCCGGTACGACCACGATGGCACGCAGCCGCTGCGACGCCGCGTAGGCGGCGGCCGAGGCCGAGGTGTTGCCGGTGGAGGCGCAGACCAGCACTCGCGCGCCCGCCTCCATGGCCTTGGCCACCGCGACCACCATGCCGCGGTCCTTGAAGGAGCCGGTGGGGTTCAGGCCCTCGTACTTGAAGAAGAGACGCGCGAGGCCCAGCGCCGGCCCGATGTTGCGCGAGGGCACCAGCGGCGTGGAGCCCTCGCGGAGGTCGACCATCGGGGTGCGGCCCGACACCGGGAGGCGCTCCCAGTAGCGGGCGAGGACACCCATGAGCTCAGAGCACCCGGATGAACGACGACACCGCGCGGACCGGCGGCAGCGCCGCGATGCGCTCCCGGGTTCTGCGCAGCGCCGCGTCCGGGGCGGGATGGGTGGCGACCACGAACTCGGCGGAGGCTTCGCCCTCGAAGACCTCCTTCTGAATGGCGCTCGAGATGCTGACCTGCTCCTCGCCGAACACGGTGAAGATCTGCGCCAGCACGCCCGGCTGGTCGGCCACCGTGCAGCGAAAGTAGGCGCGGGTGGTCACCTCGGCCATGGGCACGACGGCGATGTCGTCGAACGTGAAGGGCGCACGGTTCCGGACCTGCCGCTGGATGGAACGGGCGAGGTCGATGAGGTCCCCGATCACCGCGCTGGTGGTGGGCCGGGCTCCGGCGCCGAGCCCCTGCAGCAGCACCTGGCCCACCAGGTCGCCTTCGATGAAGACCGCGTTGTGCACGCCGTCGACCGCCGCTAGTGGATGCGCGAGGGGGACCAGGCAGGGGTGCACTCGGGCTTCGACACCGCGCGGCGTGCGCTCCGCCCAGGCTATGAGCTTGATCGCATAGCCGAGCTCGCGGGCGTACCGGAAGTCCACCGGCTGCACCGCCCGGATGCCTTCGCAATAGACGTCGCGCGGGTGCACGCGAGCGCCGAACGCGATCGAGGCCATGATCGCCAGCTTGGCGGCGGCGTCGTGACCGTCGACGTCGGCGCTGGGATCGGCCTCCGCGAAGCCCTCTCGCTGGGCGTCCGCCAGGACCTCGGCGAAGGTGCTGCCCTCGGCCGCCATCCGGCAGAGCATGTAGTTGGTGGTGCCGTTGATGATGGCGGTCACCCGTTCCAGCTGGTTGGCCGCAAGGTCGACCTTGAAGGTGCTGATGAGCGGGATGCCGCCGCCCACCGCGGCCTCGAAGTAGACGTCGACGTCCATCTCGCCGGCCAGCTCCAGCAGCTCCGGCCCGTGCGCGGCCATCACCACCTTGTTGGCGGTGACCACGTGCTTGCGGGCCCGGATGGCGCGTTCGATCCAGGACCGCGCCGGCTCCTCGCCCCCGGCGACCTCGACCACGATGTCGATGGCGGGGTCGTCGATGACCTGGTGGGGGTCGTCGGTCAGCAGCGCGGCCGGCACGCGCGGGCGTGCGCGCGCCAGGTCGCGCACGGCGACGCGGCGCAGCTCCAGCCCGGCGCCGGCGCGGCGGCGGATCGTGGGTCCCCAGGTCAGGAGGCGGTCGGCGACCTCGGCGCCCACGGTGCCGGCGCCGATCAGCCCGACACCCAGATCGGCAGCGGCCATTGCCCGTATTGTCCCTAAGAGTCGCGCCCAGACGGCGCTCGGCGCTCGACTAGGGGAGCAGGCGGTCCCGGATGGGCTCGAGGCCGAGCGGCAGCGAGTGGGCGGCGGTCATCACCAGCGTGATGCCGACGACGGCCACCACGGCGACCAGGACGGCAGCGGAGAGCAGGAACCGCTGGACCCGCACGCCTTCGGCCCGGGCCATCAGCTCGGCCCAGTCCGGTCCGCGTCGCGGCTTCCAGGTTTCCGATTCCATGTTCAGGGCGCGGGTGATCTCGTCTTTCGACGACCCGCCTTCAGCGAAGTGCACCTTCATCCAGCAAACGCCCCGACTCGGGATTCTGGTCGCCCAGCTTGCGACGCATGGTCGCCACCGCCTTGGCGAGGCGGGAGGCGACGGTGCCGGAGGGTATGTGCAGGGCCGCCGCGATCTCCTCACGGGTGTAGCCCTGGAAGTAGTGGAGGGCGACCACCGCGCGCAGCTTGGGGCTGAGCTCGGCCAGTGCCTGCTCGACCACGTTGCGGGCGTCGGCGCGCTCGTACTCGTTGGAGTGGGGCGGCGTGTAGAGCCGCACCGGCAGCAGGCGCGCCAGCTTCTGGCGACGCAGGTGCGAGATCGCGGTGTTGACGGCGATGCGATGCAGCCAGGCGCCGACCGGGGCCGTCGGCTTGTAGCCGTGGCGGGCGCGGTAGGCCTTGACGAACGCCTCCTGGGTCAGATCCTCCGCGGCGCTGGAATCGAGCACGATCGCACGGACCGACCGGAAGACGGCCTGGTACTCCCGCTCGTAGAGCTCCCGGAACTGGGTGACGGGATCCAGCGCCCCGGGAGTCATGGCATGAGGCTAAGCGTTCAGCGTCAGGGGCGCTCCCGCCAGCCGGCCGAAGGCGCGCGCGCGGTCGCGACCCGAGCGCTTGGCCTCGTACAGGGCCTGGTCGGCGCGGTCGATCAGCGAGTCGACGGACTCCCGTCGCCGCCAGCCGGCGACCCCCGCGCTGGCGGTGATCATGAGCGTGCCTTCGGCGGTGCGCACCGGTCGCAGGCGGATGGCCCGCAGCAGCCGCCAGGCCGCCTCCAACGCCTGCTCCTCGGCCGCATGGGAGAGGAAGACGCAGAACTCCTCGCCGCCCAGCCGGATCGCGAAGTCGCCGGCGCGCAGGCTGCCCCGGAGCCGGGCCGCGAACTCGGCCAGCACCAGGTCGCCCGTGCGGTGGCCGTGGGTGTCGTTGATCTGCTTGAAGTGGTCGATGTCGAGGACCACGGCCGCCACCTGGAAGCCGTGGCGGTAGCACTGGAGGACCAGGTCGGCCCCCAAGCGCAGGCCCTCGCGGCGGGTGTGGACGGCGGTGAGGAAGTCGTAACCGCCCTCCTCGCGGAGCCGCCGAAAGGTGGCGCGCATGCGCACGAAGAAATAGGCGCCGAGCCCAAGCTCCACGCCGAGGACCAGGGTTGCGATGAGTACGACGACTGCAGAGACGGGCAACCGGGGCGCACCTTACGCCCTGGACCGGGGTTGTGGGCCTCTCTTACGCGAGCTGGGCGGCGAGCCGCTCGGCAGGAGCGAAGCCGTGGTTGAGGGCTCGGACCCGTCCGTCGGGCCCCAGGACGGCGGTCGTCGGAGCCGTCAGCACGCCGAACCGGGAGGCGATCTGCGGCCGCGCAGCGGCGTCGACCTCGATCACGCGGATGCCGTTAAGAAGCGTGCGCTGGGTCGCGCACTCCGCGCACGACGGCGTCGTGAAGAGCACGACCGCCGGCCGACCGTCCGGCGCCGCTCCCAGGGCCGACCAGACCTCGCCCGGGCCCAGGGCCCGAGCGCGTGCGGTGCGCGCGGCAACCAGCGCGCGCACCGCCAGGACCAGGGTCACCACGGCGGCGCCGCTCGCCGCCAGGATCAGGAGCCGGTCCATCCCCTCCGGTCGAGCTGGAGCATCACGAAACAGAGCGCGCAGAAGTCGAAGGCGGCGTCCAGGACCACCATGGCCGCGATCAGGAAGGCGATCGCCCAGGCCGCCACCCCCGCATTCAGGAGGAGCAGGGCAGCCGCGGCCAGCCAGGCCACGCCGCCGATGACGCGGGCCACGCGCCGGGTGTCGTGGTCCTCGACGCGCTCCCGGCGCTGGAGGAGGCCGCGCGGCTCCAGCACCCGCCAGGTCAGCTGCCGGACCACGTCGGCCGGCCACCAGAAGCGGCCGACCAGCATGATCGCGCCGGCCAGCGCGAGCGCGAGCGCGCCCCGGGGCGCGCCCAGCAGGAAGCCGACCACGACCAGCGCCACCATCGTCCACTGGTGAGCCTTGCGGGCGGTGACGTCGAACGTCTCCAGTGCCACGGGACCTGCAACCGCGTCGAAACGGCGGTTTCTTCCCTCGGCCTCACCGCCGCCGCGAGTTAAGAGGTCGGCAGGTTCCCGCAGGAGATCGACTTGGCGTTGGCGCCCTGCAGGTCGGGACCAGCGTGGACGTTCGCGTACCAACCTTCGGCTGGAAGGACGAAATCGTGCGCGACCATGGTGGTGGCGGTGGCGTTGCCGGAGGCGTCGGCGACCAGCGGCTGGAGCGCCGTGATGACATCGGTCGCGATTGGGCCTGGCGAGCCGGGACAGTTGCCCTTGTGGATGTGGTTGATGTGGTTGCTGCCGGCCGCCAATCCCTTCACCGTCACGGTCACCGTGAAGGACCCGGTCCCCTTGACCACCAGCACGGTGCCGTCGACCCCGCTGCCGCCCAGCGCCTGCATGAGCCCTGCGAAGGGCTTCGGCGTGGGGGGAGGAGTCGGAGCCGGCGTCGTGGCGCTGCCGACTGAAGAGGATCCGCCACAGGCCGCCAGCGCGAGCGTGGCCAGGACTCCGGATGCGAATCGTCTCACGGGTGCTCCTCCTCAACCAAAGCGGGGTCGGTAGCGGATACCGGACCTGGTTACGCCCTCCGGCGGCGAGGGGCGTTCTTCGCTGCGTTACGAGCCTTCGTATATCCCCTTGTGGGCTGTCTCGACACCAACTCGAGCTCGAAGCAGACCGATTTGGGGTCGTCGACGAAGGGGCCCCAGCAAGGGATCAGGGTGAACCCGGCGCTCTGGTAGAGACCGATCGCCTCGTGCTGCCTGTGGCCGGTCTCCAGCCGAGCCCGGCTGTAGCCGAGGTCGTGGGCGATTGCCAGCAGCCGGTGCAGGAGCGCGCGCGAGATGCCCTGGCCGCGCGCCTCCGGAGCCACGTACATGCGCCGCACCTCAGCCGTGTCGGAGTCCAGGCGCGAGAAGCCGCCGCAGCCGACCGGTGTGCCGTCCAGTTGCGCGACCAGGAAGGTGCCGTCGGGCGCCACGAACTCCTCTGGCCGCGGCTTTCCACCCGAGCCCGGCTGGCCGCCATAGCGGCTGTCGATCTCCGCCACCGAGGCGGTGGTGAGGGCGAGCGCGGCCGGGTCGTCGAGGCGCGCCGTCTCCAGGTTCAGCGTCATGATCCCGAGCCCCGAGTCGGGGCCCGGGATCTAAGGATGACTCAGCTGCCGGTGACGGAGCTGGAGAAGGGGTCGGTGGGCCCGTGCGTGGCCTGCGGGCGCCCCATGACCCACAGCGGTTGGAAGCCGGAGGTGCCGTTGGGCGCGACCGACTCGTAGTCGCCTACGAAGTAACCGCTACCGGTGAGAGGCGCCGACTTCATGTCGAAGCCGCCTGTGGTGTCGAGCTCGATCTCCGACCAGGAGCCCGCGAGCGAGCAGCTGACGGAGCAGGTGTCGAACCAGGTGTTGGTGTAGCCCGGGTTGGCCGCGGTGGCGTTCCGGAGGTCGTAGTAGCTGATGCCGACCGTTCCGTTGGCCGCCACCACGATGTTGGGGGTGAAGGCCTGCGCGGCGCCGGACTTGCCGACGGTGACTGGGGAACTCCACTTGTGACCGCCGTCCGTCGACTCCGAGAAGGCCACGCTGGCGCTGGTCTGGAAGGCGGTGTAGAGGTTGCCGTTCCTGTGGTCGACCGCCACCTCCGGGAGGATGTCCCCGGTCCGGATGTTCTGGCCGTCCAGGGTCGTGACCTGGGTGTCGACGATGTTGGCGACGATGGTCGGCGCGGACCAACTGGCGCCATGGTCGGTCGAGGTCATGACCGCGACCTGGAAGGTGGTGCTGGCGTTACGGCCGAAGGGGCCGTGCTCGTTGTTGATGAGGTCGAAGAGGTCGACCAGGGTGCCGTCGGGCTGGACCACGATCTGGTTGCCGATGGTCTGGTTCCACTCGCCCGGGTCGTAGATGACGTGGCCCGGCGACCAGGTCCGGCCGCCATCGCCGGTCGAGGAGAACATGGTCGGCCCGCGGTAGGCGAAGGTGTGGTTGAAAGCGTCGAACCTGGCGCTGAGGCTCGGGTTCTGCAGCCGGTCCCAGATCGCGTAGACGCGGTTCGAGTTCGTGGGGTCGGCGGTGATCGACTCCTTGTCGTTGAGAACTCCCGCCCCGGCGTCGAACTCCACCGACACCGGGTCGCCCCAGTTCACACCGTGGTCGGTCGACTTGCTGATGAGGATCGTGCTCGGCCCGCCGAAGCCAGGCCCGCTGGCGTCGAAGGAATCGCTGATGGCGTACGCCGAGCCGTCCGGCGAGACCGACACCCAGGGATCGGTGGCGCGCTGCCGGTAGGCGGCCGTGCCCTGAGCCGCGCCCTCGCAGATGCTGAACTTGGGCTGGCTCTGGGCGAGGTGCCAGGCGGTGCCGTCGAAGTAGGTCAGGGTGAGCCCGTTCGAGCCGCCGTCATTCCAGCGATCCTGCTG
This sequence comes from Candidatus Dormiibacterota bacterium, assembly GCA_036565325.1. Classification (GTDB taxonomy): domain Bacteria; phylum Chloroflexota; class Dormibacteria; order Dormibacterales; family Dormibacteraceae; genus CF-28. The sequence continues at coordinate 12,125 of DATCNF010000411.1, forward strand.
GACGGCGCCGATGAACCTGCCGCCGCCCGCGGCCGCGATCCAGGGCTCCACCTCCGCGTCCGGATAATTAACCGTGTTGGGCAGGGCCTGGTGCTGCAGGGCGATCACGGCCGCGCAGGCCGCGTTGGCGGCGAGCGGCTTGTCCGGCATCAGGACCGGCGGGCCGGCTGCGTAGCCGGCGAATACAGGCGTCACGCCGAGCATCAGCCCGGCCAACAGGGCGGCGCTCACGAGCAGCCCGCGAACAGTCCATCTCTCAGGCAACGTCGAATCCCCCTTCAGCTTGGCTTCAGACGACGTAATGCAATCTGGCACTCGCCGCCGCGGGCGTCCAGTCGGCTCGATGCCGCCCTCTCTAGGCGGCGCCCAGGCTGCGCACCGCTTCCGCCTGCCCGCCCTGGGAACGGGGCACCTTGAAGCGGCGCAGCGCGCCGTTGACCAGCAGGTCGAGACTGATGCTGCCGCCCAGCCACTTGCGGAAGTTCGTGGTCCTGATCGTCTGCCGCGGGATCGACTCCACCTGCGCCGTGATCGGCTTGTGCATGCCCGTCGAGCCCATGAGGATGAGGCGGCGGTCGGTGATGGCGGCGAAGTAGCGATGCCGAAGGGACATGAAGATGATCTCGCCGAGAGGGATCTCCTCGATCAGCCAGTGGATCAGCCAGAACAGCCTCTGCTCGCACCAGAAGGCTGCCTGCAGTTGCTCGCCTGGCTCCAGGACGCCCTGGAAATAGGTCGCCTGGTCTTCCGGCTTGGGGATGAATACCGGCATGACTCTTCCTCCATCGCGTATCCGAGGTCGGGGCTCTGGGCCGGCGGGCATTCTCGCACGGCCCGGCCTCACCCCCGGCGCCGGTCCGGCAGCGCCCGGTAGGTGCGGACCTCGCCCCTGATCGCCACCACGGAGGCGATCGCAAACACCAGCACCCCGAGGACGACCGCCACCGCTCCCCACAGCGCGGCTCCCGTGCTGACGCCCAAGCCCGCGACCGCGACACCGAGCGCCAGGATCAGGGTGGCGTAGACCCTGAATCCGCCGCGACTGGCGGCGTAGCCCGGCGCGAGCTCACCCAGGTTGCGAGAAGTCAGCCGCCGGATGACCATGTCGGCGGAGCCGCCGAGGTTTACCAGCAGCACGACTCCGACGGCGACCAGGACCAGGCCGAGCGCGACGATCAATTCACGCATTCTCCGCCGGTGGCGCGGTGCTTCGGCGGAGGTGGTGGGCGGCCCGGGAGTCGAACCCGGACGGGTTGCCCCACACGCCCCTCAAACGTGCGCGTCTACCATTCCGCCAGCCGCCCGGCCGGGTGCGTCGAGCACCTGCCCGCTAGAGGATTCGAACCCCTAACCTCATGGTCCGAAGCCATGCGCTCTATCCGTTGAGCTAAGCGGGCGCAGGCACCGAATTATAGGCAGCAGCCCTCGTGCCGCCTCCCCTATCGGGCGGCGGCGGCCACCGCTTCGGCGCGCTGGTGATTGAGGCCCCAGGCGGCGTAGCGCACCAGCCCCAGCGCCCGGTAGCGGCGGCGGTGGGCGCGGGTGCGACGGCTCACGATGGAGTCCTTAAGGTCGGCCGCGGTACGCCCGCTGAAGGAGGTGTAGGCGCGGCCCACGGCGTCCAGGATGTGGGCGTCGGAGTTGCCCACCTCGGCCACTCGGGTGGCCTCGGTCAGGCGATGTGCCATCTGGTTGAAGAGATAGAAGCCGGGGGTCGAGTTCTCGACCTCGATGGCGTCGAAGTCGAGCTCCGCGGCCAGCCAGCCGACTCCGTGCACGCGCCCGCGCCCGTTGACCTGGCGCGCGGTCCGCCAGAAGGGGTGGGCCGCCATCGCGAAACCGCCCTGGTCGTGGATGGCATGCACGGTCGCGGCGGCCGACATGCCGGGCCGCACGCGGCGGTCGAGGAAGAGGCCGACGATATGGCCGTCGCGGCTGGAGATCTCCTCGCCCACGATCACGTCCGGGGAGTCCTTCAGGCCGGCAGCGAGGTCGGCGGCACGGAGAGCGCCCTCGATGGTGTCGTGGTCGGTGATGGCGATCACGTTCAGGCGAGTCGACTCGCGCGCGTACTCGACCAGGTCGGTCGGCGTCGGCCAGCCGTCACTGAAGCAGGTGTGCAGGTGGAGGTCCGCAAGCCCCCGGCTGGGCATCGCCGGCATGGTACCGACTGTGCCTCGCGAGGCCCGACTTTTCGACGATGAAGTGGCAGAAAAAGATATGGGCGGCCGCCGGCGAACCGGCGACCGCCCACTTGTCAGAGGTGCGTCTTAGAAGCGGCGCCTCCGGGAGGCGATGCCTCCAAGGACGAGCAGGATGAGCCCGACGATGCCGCCCAGGATCGGGAGGCCGGTCGCCGCCAGGGCAGCGCCCTGCGCAGCGACTCCGCCGGTCGCGGTCTCGCCCGCGACTCCACCGCTGGCGCCCTGAGTCTCACCCAGGACACCGGCCCCCGTGCCGTTGTTGACGCCGTTGGCGCCACTGGCCGGCGCGCCGGGGACGTTGGGGATGATCGGGACGACTGGAACCGCGACTCCCGCCAGCACGCCGCCCTGGGCCGAGGTGCCCGTGAGGCCGACGCTGAGCGGAGCTGCGGTATTGCCGGTGCTGACGCCGACGCTGGCCAGCTGGTGCGAGCCGGTGCTCCCACCGTTAGCGGTCTGGCCGGTGACGCCGTTCGTCATGCCGGTGCTGGGGAGGCCGCCCGCCTGCTCGTGTGAGCCGGTGCTGCCGCCGTTGAGGGTCTGGCCGGTGCCGCCAGCCGTGGTGGTCGTCGCGCCAGTCGAGGCAGCCGCCAGATGCGAGCCGTGGGAGCCACCACCGGCGGTGTTGCCGGTGCCGTTGGCCCCGTTGCTGTTGGCCGTGTTGCCCGTGCTCGCCAGGTGCGAGCCATGGGAGCCGCCGCCGGCCGTGTTGCCGGTGCCATTGGCCCCGTTGCTGTTGGCCGTGTTGCCGGTGCTGGCCGCATTGTGGGATCCGGTGCTGCCGCCGTTGGCGGTGCCGCCGGTGCCGTTGTGCGAGCCGTGGGAGCCGCCGCCGGCCGTGTTGCCGGTGCCGTTGGCCCCGTTGCTGTTGGCCGTGTTGCCCGTGCTGGCCGCGTTGTGCGAGCCGGTGCTGCCGCCGTTGGCAGTGCCGCCGGTGGCGGGGTGCGAGCCGGTGCTGCCGCCGTTGGCGGTGCCGCCGGTGCCGTTGTGCGAGCCGGTGCTGCCGCCGTTGGCGGTGTGACCGGTATTCGCGCTGGCATTCCCGGCGCTGCCGGCGCCGTCGCTCTCACCGTCGTCGGTCCCGGCCGGCTTGGCGGAAGCCGCTGCTTTGGCGGAGGCCGCAGGCTTGGAATCGTTCTTCGCCGCGCCATCCGTGGGGGTCGTGGGATTGGTCGTGGCCGCGGCCGGATGTGACGCGGGCGCCGCGGGCGCCGCGGGCTTGTTCAACTTCTGCGGCTGGTCACCGCCACCGCCTCCATCGCCGCCGCCGCTGCCGTGATGGTCGTCCTCGTGCACTGGCTGTCCGTCGTGCCGCTGTGCCGACACAGCAGCCGCGTTGCCCTTGGTGCTGGCCATCGCCGGCTGGGTACGCACGACGATGAGCACTGAAGTGCAGAAGAGGATGAACATCCACAGCAGGACGCGAAGGGCGAGGGGGCGACGCGTCAGGGTCAACACGTCGCTATTCGCTTCCAACTGAGACACACCTCCATGAGCCATGGTCAGTACGCGTCCGTCCCGCGTTAAGCTGACCGATAACGTGATATTAGCCATGTCATATCAGGCGTGCCCGCTTCTGTCAATGATTCGATCGTGCGTGGTATCGATCGGAGGATCGGTTAAGAATTAGGAAGCGATGAGCACGATGCTCAGCCTGGGCACGATCCAGGAGGCCACCAACACCGCCGCGGTCACCGGCTACCTGGAAGAAAGGGTGCTGCCGGGGACCGATTGGACCCTGCTCGAGGTCAAGCGCCGCTACTCGCGCCTGGAGCCGCCGGAGGCCTACTGGGCGATGTACCGGATCAAGCTCGGGCGGGGCGAGCCGATCATGCCCGAGGCCGACGAGGAGCTGGACGAGGACGCGCCCGAGCCCGAGCCCCTATACCCGGAGGAGCGCGAGCTGCGCCTGGTCGCCCGTGCGGCGTTCAAGCCGGATGTCTGGGACCATTTCGCAGGCCGCATCCAGGGCCTCTACGGCAACCGGCACCTTGACCCGCTGGACGGCCACGGCTACCCGGTCCTCTTCCCCGACACCCAGCACGCCTTCTGGTTCTACCCGGTCGATCCTTCGATGCCGACGCTGGCGGCGGCGGCCAGCCCGTCGCGCGTGCTCCGCCTCTTCCGTTCCCTGAAAAGGGGCCTGCTGGACGCGCCGGCCCGGATCACGGGGGTTGACGTCAAGCTCGCGCGCTACGTCCCGGAGATCAACGGCATCTTCGAGTACCAGGTGCACACCAATCCGCAGGCCGCCTCCAAGCGCGTCTTCGGCAAGGTCCAGTCCGGGCATCGCGGTCGCCGAACGCACGAGGTGATGAGCGCCCTCTGGGAGGTGGCCAAGAAGTCGGAGGGCCGGCTCGTGATCCCGCGGCCCCTCAGCTACCAGCCTGAGCTGGAGCTCTTCCTCGAGGAGGCCGGACCGGGCACCGCGGTCACCGGCGATCGCACCGCCCCCCACTTCCTGCCCTCGGTCATCTTCGCGGCCGAATCGCTGGCCGCGATTCACGAGTCGGGCACGCGCGCCGAGCGCTCGGCCAACATCGAGCACGAGCTGAGCCGGCTGGATGGGGTCCAGGACCAGTTCGCGCACGTGCACCCCAAGGCCCACTTCCTGCTTCGGGAGCTGCTGCTCCACGTCCGTGCCAAGCTGTCGCGGGCGCACGAGGAGGAGTGGCTCCCGACCCACGGCGACCTCAAGTACGACCAGTTCCTGTACGACGGAGAGCGCTTCACCCTCATCGACTTCGACTACTTCACGCTGGCCGAGACCAGCAATGACGTGGCTCGCTTCTGCTCCTACCTGTACCCCTCCATGCCCAAGGGCTGGGAGCAGTCGGTCGCCGCCGAGGAGGCGCGCAAGGCCTTCCTGGACCGCTACCGCGAGCTGCGCCCGCAGGCCACCCTGGAGCGCTTCCAGATCTGGGAGGCGGTCATGCTCGGCAACCGCGCCATGACCTCCATGTGGGCCCAGCAGCGAGGCTGGGAGCGGGCCGCCGAAGGACTCCTGGTGATGGCCATGGAGCGCCTCAACAGCCGCTTGCCTTAGATCGCCCGGTGGCGCATCCTGCGGTCATGAAAGGGCTCATGCAGGACCAGCCGCTCACGCTCCAGCACGTGCTCTGGCGCGCCCAGCGGCTGTTCGACCACAAGGAGATCGTCACCAAGCGGGAGGAGGGCCTCCACCGCTACTCCTACACCGACATGACGCGGCGGGCGGCCAGGCTGGCCGGCGCGCTGAAGCGGCTGGGCGTGGAGCCCGGCGACCGGGTGGCCACCCTGGCCTGGAACAACTACCGGCACCTCGAGCTCTACTTCGCCGTGCCCTGCATGGGCGCCGTCCTGCACACCGTCAACCTGCGCCTGTTCCCGGACCAGCTCGCGTACGTGATCGAGGACGCGGAGGACAAGGTCCTGGTGGTGGACAAGAGCCTGCTCCCGGTGCTGAACCAGGTCGCGGGCCGGATCCCCAAAGTGCGCACCCTGATCGTGATGAACGATGGCGGGCCGCTGCCCGAGCACGGCCTCGGCGAGATGCTCGACTACGAAGAGCTCATCTCAGGCGAAGCGGAAGAATTCGACTGGCCGCGCCTCGACGAGTGGTCGGCCGCCGCCATGTGCTACACCTCGGGCACCACCGGCAACCCCAAGGGCGTGGTTTACAGCCACCGCTCGCAGTGGCTGCACGCGATGGCGGTGACGCAGGTCGACACCTTCGGACTCGGCGAGAACGAGACCATCCTGCCGGTCGTCCCCATGTTCCACGCCAACTCCTGGGGCCTGCCCTATGCCTGCGGCATGACCGGGGCCAAGATCATCCTCCCCGACCGCTTCATGGGCGACGGGCAGACCATCCTGGACCTCGCCGAGCAGGAGGCGGCGACCATCCTGGCCGGGGTGCCGACCATCTGGATCAGCCTGGCCGGCGTCATGGAGCAGAGCGGGCGCCGCTTGCCCAAGGTGCACACCGTGATCTGCGGCGGCTCCGCCATCCCGCAGTCGCTGATGGAGCGCATGGACCGCCTGGGCCTGCGCATGCTCCACGCCTGGGGCATGACCGAGACCTCCCCGATTGGCTCGGTGGGGCTGGTGCGGAGCTGGATTCCGCCGGACGACGAGCTGAAGGCCCGACTCCGGCAGGGCGTGCCCGCGGCGGGAGTGGAGATCCGGATCGCCGACCTGGCCACCGGCGCCGAGCTGCCCTGGGACGGCGTGGCCTTCGGCGAGATCCAGTGCCGGGGGCCCTGGATCGCCAGCGGCTACCACCACGACGCCGATCCCGGCCGGCTGACCGAGGACGGCTGGTTCCGGACCGGCGACGTGGCCTCCATGACGCCCGACGGGTACGTCGTGATCGTGGACCGCACCAAGGACGTGATCAAGTCGGGCGGCGAATGGATCAGCTCGGTGGAGCTGGAGAACACGATCATGTCCCACCCCAAGGTGCTGGAAGCGGCCGTGATCGGCCTCCCCCACGCCAAGTGGTCAGAGCGCCCGGTCGCCTATGTGGTTGCCAGGCCGGAGTTCAAAGGCCAGGTCTCCAGCGCGGAGATCCGCGACTTCCTGGCCGACAAGGTGGCCAGGTGGTGGCTGCCGGACGAGGTCCGGTTCGTCGACGAGATCCCCAAGACCTCGGTCGGTAAGTTCGACAAGAAGGTCCTCCGCAACTCGGCGGAGCCCATCGACGAGGAGTCCGCCACGGCGGCCGGCGCCAGGACCGGTTAACAAAACCTCGCCCAAGCGGGACGCAACCACCCCCTGAGTACCCGAGAATCACCGATCGGGTTCAGACCGGTTGAGCACTCCTACCAGCGGCAAGTTCGGACGCTTCGAGATCCAGGCGGAGATGGGGCGTGGCGCCATGGGCGTGGTCTACCAGGCCATGCACCCGGGGCTCGGCGTACCCGTCGCCATCAAGGTCCTGTCCGAGGAGTACTCGCGCGACGAGTCCTTCCGCACCCGCTTCCAGCGCGAGGCGACCATGGTCGCCGGCCTCAACCACCCCGGCATCGTCCGCATCTACGACTTCGACAGCGACGCCGGGTCGCTGTTCATCGTCATGGAGCTGGTCGAGGGGCACTCCCTCCGCTACTGGCTGAGCGAGAGCGGCCGCTTCAAGGTCGACGTCTCGCTCGACCTCATCCAGCAGGCGCTGTCGGCGGTCGGAGCGGCCCACCACCACGGAGTCGTCCACCGCGACCTCAAGCCGGACAACATCCTGGTCACCACCCAGGGCAAGACCAAGATCCTCGACTTCGGGATCTCGCGCGTCGTCACCGAGGCCCACCGCCTCACCGCCACCGGCTCGATGGTGGGCACCCCCGCCTACATGTCGCCCGAGCAGGTGCGGGGCGACGAGGTCGACCACCGGGCCGACATCTACGCGTTGGGCTGCATCCTCTACGAGCTGATGCACGGCGACCCGCCGTTCATCGGCTCGATCCCGAGCATCCTGCACGCCCACGTCTTCGAGCAGCCGCGCCCCTCGACCGCCATCCCCGAGAAGTTCATGCAGATCATCTACAAGGCGATGGCCAAGGACCGCGAGCAGCGGTTCCAGTCCTGCGAGGAGTTCGCGGGCGCGCTTCTGCACGCGGCCCGGCCCGACCTCTCCACGGCCTCCGCCCCGCCCAAGGACGCGCCGCCGCCGCTGACCGCGCACAGCCTGCGCAACCTGCTGACGTCGATCGCGCAGTCGCCGCTGCTCAGCCGCAAGAGCGAGGACGACAGCGCTGGCTGCTCCTACGGCGGCTGCAACGCGAGCGAAGGCTGGCCCTGCAGCTACGAGGACGCCAAGGGCCAGATCTGCGCCACCTGGTGGTGCAAGAAGCATGTCGTCTTCATCGACTCCACGCCCTTCTGCCCGCGCCACGCCAACGTGCTGCGCGCCCTGGCCGCCACCGCCGGCACCATCCGCGAGATCAAGCACCGGCCCGACATCGCCGACCGCGCACTGCCGCTGGCGGCGCTGGTCGCCGAGGACGTCGACCGCGACATCACCGAGCTGATCCGGCGCCGCTACCACCACCGCCGCGACGTCAAGCTGGTCTCCGACCGGACCATGCGCCAGACCTGGGAAGGCCGCGGCGCGGTGGCCTGGGAGCGCAGCTGGGCGGCGCTGGTCGGCCAGGGCTACCTGGCGCGGGTCGCGGTTCGGGTCGCCGCCTCCGAGCCGGACACGGTCAAGGTGGCGATCGGCAACACCGTCGTGTTCGCCGCGGTCCCGGACTGGATCAGCCGCCGCCGCGAGGGCGAGGCCCCCGACCATGGCGACCGCGCGCGCTTCCGGGCCAAGGTGATCGAGGCCGTCCTTACCCACATCGACTCCCCGACCCCGCTGCCCAGCGGGCACATGGTGGCCGCCGCCCCCGAGGTCGGGCACCCCGAGGCGCCGCACCTCGACCAGGCCCTGGCCGAGGGCATGGTGCTGCGGGCGCTGGCGACCACCTCCAAGATGACGGCCTACGAGGTGGCGGCGGCGCTGGCGGTCCCCTACGCGAGCATTCAGTCCGCGCTGAACGATCTCACGGTGGGCAACTTCGTCGATTCGCTGGGCATCTCGGGCGACGGCGCAGCCGACAAGCCGCTCGCCGAGCGCATGACATACGCGCTGACCGCCCGCGGCCGGAAGCACCAGGACGAGCTCCCGGGATCGCGCTACCTGGGCCCGGCCCCCGTCTCCTACGCCGAGTTCAAGACCGCGACCCACGACGCCGCCCGCCCCACGGCCGTGACGGTGGCCAAGCTCTCGACCGCGCTCAGCGGCCTCGAGGTTCCGCCCAGCGTCGTGGAAGCGGTGCGCGCGGCGGTCAACTCCCACGGTTCCCTGTTCATCTACGGCGCGCCCGGCAACGGCAAGACCTCGCTCGCCCAGCGGGTGGTGGCGCTGCTCGGCGAGCCGGTCCTGGTGCCGGTCGCGGTGGACCTGGGCAACGGGGACGTGATGCGGGTCTTCGATCCGGCCGCCCACCGGCCGGCTCATGGACCGCAGCCGGCGGACGCCCGCTGGCGCCGGGTCGAGCGGCCGCTGGTCCAGGTCGGCGGCGAGTTCGTGCTCGAGATGCTGGAGCCGACCTGGGAGGCGGCCAGCCGGACCTACGAGGCGCCGCTCCAGGTCAAGGCCATGGGCGGCGTGCTCCTGATCGACGACCTCGGCCGGCAGAAGGTCTCGCCCAAGCAGATCCTGGACCGGCTGCTGGTGCCCCTGGAGCAGAAGGTCGACTACCTGAACCTGAGCAGCAGCGGGCGCAAGGTCGAGGTCCCCTTCCTGGCCGAGGTCATCCTCTCCACCAACTTGAAGCCCGCCGAGCTGCTCGACGAGGCCTACCTGCGGCGCCTCTCCTACAAGGTGCTGATGCCCGATCCCAGCTGGGAGGCCTACGTCAAGATCTTCGAGCGGGAGCGGGCGCGCCTCAACCTGCCGCCCGAGCCGCGGGCGCTGGAGATGCTGAAGGCGCTCTACGGCGACCGGCCGCTGCGGGGGAACCATCCCCGCGACCTGCTGGAGAGGCTGGTCGACGTGGCCACCGCGCGCGGCCAGCGGCCGGCGCTGCGGCCTGACCTCATCGACGCCGCCTGGCAGACCCTCTTCGTCGCCAGCTGAAGAAGTTCAGCCAGGCGCAGGTCGACGCCTTCAGGCTGGGCCGGCACCGGCTGGCCCCCCGCGCGCCGGCGAGCGCCGCCGTCGCCACCGTGGGCGCCGTGGGTGGGCTGCAGGCGCAGGTCGCGTCGGCGGCCGAGCTGATGCTCTGGGCGCGCTCGGACCGGCTGGTGCCGGGCGCCCTCGACCGCCTGCTCTGGGTGGAACGCGCGCTGGCCAAGACCTGGACCATGCGCGGGACATTGCACGTGGTCCCGCCGGACGACATCGCCCTGCTGGGCGCGGCGCGAGGCGGGTACGAGCCGTTTCCCGACTCCTGGCTGCGCTACTTCGAGATCTCGCGTGCGGATTTCGACCTCCTCATGGACACGGTGTCCGCTGCGCTCTCCGACCAGCCGCTCAGCCGCCGCCAGCTGGCGGAGGCGGTCGCGCACCGCGCCCATCCCGAGCTCGGACGCCAGCTGCTGGGGGGCTGGGGCACCTTCCTGAAGCCGCTGGCCCGGCGCGGACTGCTGATCAACGGCCCGCCGCGGGGCCAGGAGGCGACCTTCGTAAGTGCCGACACCTGGTTCGGCCCGCGCCGGCTCTGGACACCGGCCGAGGCCGGCCCGGAGGTGGTGCGCCGCTACCTCGGAACCTTCGGGCCCGCCACCAGGGCGGACTACGCGCGCTGGCTG
>DATCNF010000412.1:0-11416 GCA_036565325.1 Candidatus Dormiibacterota bacterium
CGCCTTGCGATAGCCCTCGGGGTGCATCATCCCCCAGTTGCGGCGGAGGCGATCGGCCAGGTTGCGGCCCTTCTGGTTGCCCATCAGGAGCGTGGTCCGGCCGTGCCAGGTGCCGACACCCGCCACCAGGGCCGGATCGTCGGCCGCGAGGCGGTCGCCGTGCAGCTCCACGAAGTCCGGCACCAGGCGCGTCATGTAGTCCATGAAGTAGGGGCGGTCCTGGTGGCGCGCCAGCTCGACCAGCTGCCAGACGGAGAGAGTGTCCCGTTCACGAACCGGGCTCACCTCGTCCCCCTCCCCCTCGATTCGCGAGGGACCTCCCCGCCAAGCGGGGAGGAGCTTTGACCCTTCATCGGTACAGCTCCAGCAGGTGGGCCAGTCGGCGGCGCAGCTCGGTGCGCGGCAGCACCATGTCGACCTGGCCGTGCGCGAGCTGGAACTCGGCGCTCTGGAAGCCCTTGGGCAGGTCGGCGTAGGTGGCCTGCTTGATGACGCGCGCGCCCGTGAAGCCGATGGCGGCGCCCGGCTCGGCGATGTTGACGTCCGCCATCAGCGCCAATGACGCCGAGACGCCCCCGAAGGTGGGGTCGGTGAGGATCGAGAAGTAGGGCGTGCGCGATGCGTGCAGGCGGCCGACCGCGCCGTTGACCTTGGCCAGCTGCATCAGCGCCAGCACGCCCTCCTGCATGCGCGCGCCCCCCGAGGCGGTGACCAGCACGTAGGGGACGCCCGAGGCCGCGGAGGCCTCCAGGCCGCGCGCCAGCCGCTCGCCCCCGACGATCGACAGGGTGCCGCCCACGAACCGGAAGTCGAAGACCGCGAGCCAGACCGCGCGGCCGTCGACGGTCGCATTGCCCGTGCGCACCGCTTCGTTGAGGCCCTCGTCGCGGCCGGCGTCGATGGTGTCCTCGTAGGGCTTGGGGCGCTTCCAGTCGAGCAGATCGTGAGGCCGGATGTCGGACCAGCGCTCCTGCCAGGAGCCGGGATCGGCGAGCAGCGCGATCCAGGCGTCGGCGCCCATCCGAAAGTGGTGCCCGCAGGTGCACACGTAGCAGTGCGCCCGCAGCTCCTCGACGTCCAGGCCGACGCCGCAGCCGGGGCAGTTGGTGGGCAGCGGGATCAGCGGCAGTCCCGCTTCCGGCTGTTCGGCTCTGCGTTCTTTCAATGCGGCTACAGCGACAACCCCCCGTCCACCACCAGCGTGTGGCCGGTGATGAAGCCCGCCCGCTGCGAGCACAGGAACGCGACGGCGGCCGCGATGTCGTCAACTGTGCCCTCGCGCTTCAGGGGCGTGGCTTCGACGACCGCCTTCATCATCTCCTCGGACATGGAGGCGCTGGTCAGCTCGGTGCGCACGTAGCCGGGCGCCACCGCGTTGACCGTGATGCTGCGCGAGCCGACTTCCTTGGCCATCGACTTGGTGAAGGCGATCAGCCCGGCCTTGGCGGCCGCGTAGTTCGCCTGCCCCGCGTTGCCGGTGATGCCGACGATCGAGCTGATGTTGACGACCCGTCCCCAGCGCGCGCGCATCATGCCCATCAGCACCGCCTTGGTGGTGTGGAAAGCCGAGGTCAGGTCGGTGTCGATGACGTGGCGCCAGTCCTCCTCCTTCATGCGCAGCAGGAGGTTGTCGCGCACCGCGCCCGCGTTGTTGACGAGCACGTCGACCTGGCCGATCGACTTGACCATGGCGGCCACCGCCTCGCCGTCGGAGACGTCGCACTGCACCGCCTCGCCGCCGACGTCGCGCGCGGTGGCTTCGGCCGCGGCGGCGTCGCCCCGGTAGTTCACGATGACGCGCGCGCCCATCTCCGCCAGCGCGCGCGAGATGGAGGCGCCGATGCCCTTGCCGCCGCCGGTGACCAGCGCGCTCTTGCCTTCCAGGTCCTTGCTCATGTGGGCGCCGGCGCCGTGGTGTCGGCGAAGTCCACGAACAGCTCCTCGGCGTTCCAGGAGGTGACGCCCGGGATGTGCTTCTGGGCCAGGCTGGCAAGCACGCGCCCGGGGCCCAGCTCGACCACCGTCTTCACCTGCATCTTGCGCATCTGGACCATGGTCCGGGCCCAGTCGACCGGGCCCAGCAGGTGGTTGGTCAGCTCCTGGCGCAGCCCATCCACGGAGGCGATCACCTCGCCGGTGGCGTTGGCCAGGATCGGGTACGCCGGCATCGCGAAAGCCAGCCGGTCGAGCACGGCCTTGAAGGCGCGGCTGGCCGAGTCCATGAGCGGGGAGTGCGCGGGCAGCGGGATGGTCAGGATCAGCGCCCGCCGGGCGCCGGCGGCCAGGGCCAGCACCTCGGCCTCCTGGACCGCGGGCACGTCGCCCGAGAGCACGAACTGGTTGTCCGCGTTGCGGTTGGCCATGAAGAGCCGGCCCAGGGCCGAGGCCTCGAGGCGGATGCGCTCGACCTCGGCCTCGTCCAGGCCCACGATGGCGATCATCCCGCCCGGCCGGTCGGTGATCGCGTCGGCCATGATCCGGCCCCGCTCCTTGACCAGCAGCAGCGCGGTTTCCCAGCTGATGGAGCCGGCGGCGGCCAGTGCCGTGAACTCGCCCAGGGAGTGCCCGGCCATGACCTTGACCTGCTCCAGCCCGTAGGACTCGCGGTAGATCTCGTAGGCCGCCCAGCAGCACGTCATCACGCAGGGCTGCAGGATCTCGGTCCGGTTCAGCTCGTCGGCGGGGCCCTCGAAGCAGAGCCGGCGCACCGGCATGTCGAGGACCTCCTCGGCGCGCTCGAACACCCGGCGCGCGGCCGGGTAGCGCTCGTAGAGGTTGCGGCCCATGCCTGGCTTCTGCACTCCCTGGCCTGGAAACAGAAGAGCGATGGGGCCGCTGAGCGTTACTCCCATTCGAGGAGGCACGCTCCCCAGGTCAGCCCGGAGCCGAAGCCCGCGATCAGCACCTTGTCGCCGGTCTTGATCCGGCCCTCCACGAGCGCGTCATTGAGCGCCAGCGGGATGGTGGCGGTCGAGGTGTTGCCGTACTCGTCGATGTTGCAGGCCACCTTCTCCATGGGCAGCCCGATCCGGCGCGCGGCGGCCTCGATGATCCGGCGGTTGGCCTGGTGCGGCACCCAGAGGTCGATGTCCTCGATCTGGAGCCCGGCCTCCTCGGCGCAGGCGTAGGCCTGGCGGATGAAGATGTCGACCGCGAACTTGAAGACGTCGGGGCCCTTCATGTCGATGGTCGGCTTGACCTCGTCCTGCGCCGCGTAGGTTCCCTTCTCGACGTTGCCGGCCGTGATCTGGTCGTAGCCGCGGCCGTCGGCCCCCAGGCACCAGCTGAGAAAGCCCGCGCCCCGAGTGGCCGGGCGCAGCACGGCCGCCCCGGCGCCGTCGCCGAAGATCACCGCCGTGGTCCGGTAGTTCCAGTCCAGCATCCGGCTCAGGACCTCGGCGCCGATCACCAGCACGGTGTCCGCGCGGCCGCTCGCGATGTAGGCCTCGGCTGTGCCCAGCGCGTAAACGAAGCCGGTGCAGGCGGCCAGCAGGTCCCAGGCCACGGCGCCGGGCACGCCCAGCTGCTCCTGGACCCGGCAGGCCACGCTCGGGAAGGGGCCGTCGGGCGTGGAGGTGGCCACCAGGATCATGTCCAGGTCCTCGGCGCGCACGCCGGAGTTGGCGAGCGCTTTGCGGGCGGCGCCGGTGGCCAGCTCGAAGGTGGTGGTCCCGGGCTCGGCCACGTGCCGCTGCTTGATGCCGGTCCGCTCCTGGATCCAGGCGTCCGAGGTCTCCATCATCTTCTCGAGGTCGAGGTTGGTGAGCACGTGCTCGGGCGCATGTACGCCCAGGCCCGCGATCGCCACCGGGCGGCCGGCCGACTTGAAGGTGCGAAGCGGTACCGCGTCACTGCGGACGCGCGGTGCGGTGCGCAGTGCCATAGCTAAGCTCCCGCCTTCCTGTGGGGGGGACTCCCCCCCTCCGGCAGGCCGGGCATAGCCCTTCCCCCTGCCGCCCCCCCTGCCGCCTGCTTGGCCTCGAGGAAGTTCCAGAGGTCGCCGACGTTCTTCATGCCTTCCAGGGTCTCCTCGGGCAGCTCCACCTCGTACTTGTCCTCGACCGCCGCGATCAGCTCGACCAGGTCGAGCGAGTCGGCGGCCAGGTCGCGCGCAAAGCTCTTCTCCATCTGCACGTCCTGGGGATCGATGCCGAGGATCTCGGCCGCCATCGCCTGCAAGTCGTGGAAGTTCAGGTCCGCCATGGTGTTGCTCACCTCAGTTCAGTTCCGGCTTTCGGATCAGGAGCGTGGCGTTGTGCCCGCCGAATCCGAACGAGTTCGACATCGCCACCGAGAGGTCCGCGCGCCGCGCCTTGTTGGGCACGTAGTCGAGGTCGCACTCGGGGTCCTGGTGGTCGAGGTTGATGGTCGGCGGCAGCACGCCCTCCTGGAGCGCCATCACGCAGGCCGCCGCCTCCATGGCGCCGGCCGCCCCCAGCAGGTGCGCGTGCACCGACTTGGTGGAGCTGACCGCCAGCTTGTATGCGTGCTCGCCGAAGACGGCCTTGATGGCCCGGGTCTCGGCGATGTCGCCGAGCTTGGTGGAGGTCCCATGGGCGTTGACGTAGCCGACCTCCTCGGGCGCGATGCCCGACTTGGCCAGAGCCCGATTCATGGCCCGGCTGGCGCCCAGGCCCTCCGGGTGGGGGGCCGTGAAGTGGTACATGTCGGCGGTGGCGCCGTAGCCCGCGATCTCGGCCTGGATGTGGGCGCCGCGCGCGAGCGCGAACTCCATGTCCTCGAGCACGAACATCACCCCGCCCTCGCCCATCACGAAGCCGTCGCGGTCGACGTCCCAGGGCCGGCAGGCCTTCTCGGGCTCGTCGTTGCGCTCGCTGACGGCCTTGATCTGGCAGAAGGCGCCCATCGTGAGCGGCGTGATGGTGGCCTCGGCGCCGCCCGCCAGCATGGCCTTGGCGTCGCCCCGTTTGATGATCTCGGCGGCCTCGCCGATGCCGTGCCCGGACGAGGCGCAGGCGCTGACGATGGCGTAGTTGGGGCCGCCCGCCTTGGTGTGCATGGCAACGATCCCGGCCGCCATGTCCGCGATCATCATGGGCACCGTGAAGGGGGAGATCCGGCGCACGCCGCGCTCCAGCAGCGCGGTGTGGCTCTTCTCGATCTCCTCCATGCCGCCGATGCCGCTGGCCACGATCACGCCGACGTCGTCGGGGTCGAGCTCGCCCGGCTCCAGGCCGCTCTCGGCCAGCGCCTGCTTGGCGGCCGCCAGCGCGAACTGGCAGTAGCGCCCGATGTGGCGGGCGGTCTTGCGGTCCATGTATTGCTCGGGGTCGAAGTCCTTGACCTCGGCCGCGATCTTGGTGCTGTAGGCGGTGGTGTCGAAGTAGGTGATGGGGCCCACGCCGGATACGCCCTCGACCAGGTTCGACCAGACCGTCCCGCGGTCATTGCCGATGGGAGTGATGAAACCCATGCCGGTGACGGCCACACGGCGGCCGTTGCTTGCTGTCATTGCTTACAAGAGTACGGACGCCGCGTCCAAAGCGCCTCTGCGTAGGGGCCTGAAAGAGGCCTCCAACTTAGGACATGGTGTCGAAATTGGCCAGTTCTTGTGGTTTGTGGGCCTAGACCAGGCGGCGGAGGTCGAGCGCCAGCTGCAGCCGGAAGCGGGTGGCCGGGGCGTCGGGGTCGCTCCCCAGCAGCTCGCGGATCTTGGCCAGGCGGTAGAGCACGGTGTGGCGGTGGAGGTGGAGGTCGGCGGCGGCGTCCTTGACGGAGCCGCGGGCCAGGTAGGCCTCCAGCGTCTGCAGCAGCATCTCGCGCCCGCGCTCGTCGGCCAGCAGCGGGCCCAGCACGTGCTCCACGTAGCGCTCGGCGGTGAGCGGGTTCTGGGCCAGGACCAGGAAGGGCGCCGCCTCGTCGTGGTGGACCACCGCGGCCTCGGGCCGGATCTTGCGGCCGGCCTCGACCGCCTGCAGCGCCTCCAGATAGGACCGCGAGACTCCCCGCAGGCCGGGATGGAAGGCGCCCACGCCGCCCCGGACCCGCACCTTGCCGGCGCCCGCCCGCACGTCCAGGGCCTCCTGGAGCTGGGCGACCACGTCCGGCGCGGCCACCGCGGCGGCGGCCGACTCCGCGGGCCAGAGGATCACCAGGGTGCCGGGGTCGGTGGCGTGGGCCAGGGCCCGGGGCGGGAGGTCGAGCTGGCCGGCGACCTCGCCCAGCGCGTCATCGCCGCGGTCGACCTTGCAGACCACAGCCACGTAGCCGCCCGCGATCGGCAAATTCACCCCCAGGGCCTGCTTCTGGAGCGCCAGCTCGGAGTCGAAGGTGTCGCTGATCAGGGCGTGGAAGAGGCGCGTGCGGGCGCGAGTGCCGCGGGTTAGATGCTGTTCGCGAGCGTGGAGGTAGGTGCGGGTGACCTCGGCCGCGACCTGGTCGAGCGCGCTGAAGACGTAGTTGGCGGTGACCACCATGGCTTCAGGGGTGGCCTGGGGGTGGTCGCGCCAGGCCCGCATGATGGCGTCCCAGGCGACCCGGGCGGCGATCCGGTAGGCGTTGAGCACGGGCTCCACCGACTGGCTGCCGCGAGCCTGCAGGATGCCCAATTGCGCCACCTCGCGCAGCTCGCGCTGGGTGGCTGGCCGCGCCTCGCGGGCGGTGGCCAGGAAGAGGTCGAGCCCGGCCGCGCAGGCGCGGGCGATCGCCTCGGGGCGCGGCGGGCGGCCCGTCGAGTCGTCCCAGCGCACCAGCGTCACCACCGCCCGCGCCATGTGCCGGGCCAGCCCGGTACGCCGTCGCTCGAGCTCGTCGAGCATGGCCGCGGGCATCAGCGACTGGTTGCCGTCTTTGGACTCCGTGGCCAAGCGGGCGCCTCGTAGGGGCGGGGCTTGCCCCGCCCGGGCGGGAAGAATCCCGCCCCTACGAGGCGGTGTTCTCCTTCACGAAGTCGAGGATCCGCTTCCAGGCGTCCTCGGCGGCCTTGCGGTGCTCGTCGAAGGTGCGGTCGAAGAAGGAGTGAGGCGCTCCCTGGTAGGTCTGCATCCGGTGCGGGACCTTCGCCGCGGTCAGCTCCTCGCCGAAGCGCTGGAACTCGTCGGGGGGCGTGAAGTCGTCGCCGGCGATCAGTAGCAGCAGCGGCACCTTCATCTCGGGGATCACGTCGCGGACCCGCGAGGGGACCCCGTAGAAGCCGATGCAGCCCGCCAGGTCGGGGTTGGAGGCCGACTGCCGCCAGGAGTGCGCGCCGCCGTAGCAAAAGCCGACCGTGAACACGCTCCGGACGCCGCCGCCCTCCGGCGAGCGCAGGAAGGCGGCCCCCGCGGCCACGTCGGCGCTGACGCCCTCGGGAGTGCTCTGCTCGACGTGCGGCTTCCAGTCGAACGCCTCGGAGCGGTCCTTGTCCTTGGCCGTGCGGCCGAAGTAGTCGATGGCGACGGCGTCGATGCCGGTCTCGGCGAAACGCTGGGCCAGCTCCTTGTAGAAGCCGTGGAGGCCGCGGACGTCCGGCATCACCACCATGCCGGCGCCATTGGGGGCTGCGGCACGGGCGAAGTAGCCGTCGAACTGGTTGCCATCCTTGCCTCGGAGCCGGATCTCGCCGGAGTCGGCGGCGGCGCCGCTGACCGGCGGCAGGGGTGGCCGCGCGTCATCGCTGTAGCACATGGACCTCAAGGGTAAGGTGTGCTGCAGTGCAGACCGAGAGCGAAAGCTTCCAACCCGCGGACATAGACGCCTTCCTCGATGAGTTCGTGGTGATCGAGCGTGACCAGCTGGCCCAGCGCCTGACGGCGGCCGGCGCGCGGCTCCAGGAGCTGGCTCCCCGCATCCCGGACAGTGCGTCGCCGGGCGGCCACGACTGGAGCGCGCACCAGGTGCTCGCCCACATCGCGGCGCTTTCCAAGCTCTACGGGATGCTCACCTACCGGATCGGCAGCGGCGCGCTCACCGAGTTCGAGCTGATGCCCATGGTCAACCAGCGCGACTCTGCGGGCGCGGCGCTGGCCCAGCTGCCCACCGCGGAGCTGGCGGCCATGATCCAGGCCGACCACCGGCGCACCCTGGAGTACGTCCGCAGCGCGGCGCCCGACGACCTCCGGCGCAAGTGCGCGCTCGGGCAGGGGCGCGAGATGAGCGCGGGCGAGGTGCTCAGGCTGGCGCTGGTCGCCCACGTCGAGCAGCACGTGAAGCAGCTGGAGGCCGCCCTTCCCGCCGGCTAAGCCCGGCCGTGTCCTTTACATGGTGGGCGGTGTCATGGATACTGACACTGGAGCTATAACTTATGGATCTCGCCGGCCCTCGGCAGCTGACCGCCGCCCTGCCCGCGCGCTCGCGGCCACCCCTGCTGGGGCGGGTGGCGACCAGCCTCGGCCTGCTGCTGCTGATCTGCTTCTTCGGCGACATCGCGCTCGGCCTTTCCGAGCAGCAGCACCGCAACCAGGTCTTCGTGCAGCAGATGGCGGCCCACCCCGCGCCGGCGGTGCCGCAGCCCGACCGCATTCAGCCCTACCCGGTCGACGGGGTCGACTTCGGCCTCCGGGTCCCCAAGATCGGGTACTTCGCCGCGGTCGGGGAAGGGACAGACACCTCGGCCCTCGGCTCCGGGCCGGGGCACTACATCGACACCGCGTGGCCGGGCCAGGCCGACAACGTGGGCGTGGCGGCCCACAACGTCTACTGGATCGACTTCGGCCGCCTGCAGGCGGGTGACCTGGTCAAGCTGGAGAGCCGCTGGGGCACCTACACGTACCGGATCACCAGCCGCCGGGTGGTGGAGGCCGGCGACCGCACCATCCTGGTCCACACCCTGGGCCCCCGGCTCACGCTGACCACCTGCTGGCCGCTCTGGGCCGGCGAGTTCGCGACCCAGCGGTTGGTCTTCCTGGCCGACCAGGTGGACCCGGCGCCCGCCCGGGTGCCGCTGGGGGACCAGCCCGCCGGGTAGTTCAGGCCCCACCCCTACCCTCCCCTGGGGGGAGGGGGTCTTTCGGGTTAGACCCAGCCCTCGACCATGGCCACGCTGGCACCCCCGGTGCTGGCGGCCAGCACCTCGGACTCACGATCGGCCCTACGCTGCATGCGTCATGGCAGCCGCCGTTGAGCTGATCGCCGCCCACAAGAAGTACGGAGAGGTGGAGGCCCTGCGGGGCGTCGACCTCGTCATCCAACCCGGCGAGGTGGTGGCCATGCTGGGCCCCAACGGCGCTGGCAAGACCACCTCGATCAACCTCATGCTGGGCATGCGCAAGCCAACCAGCGGGGAGGCCCGCCTGTTCGGGATGGCGCCCAGCGACCGCCGCGCGCGAAGCCGCTCCGGGGTCATGCTCCAGGAGTCGGGCGTGAGCGGCGCGCTCAAGGTTCAGGAGCTGGTCGACCTCTTCCGCAGCTACTACCCGAGTCCGATGCCGGCGGCCCGCGCGATCGCGCTCGCCGGCCTCCAGGAGCAGGCGGGCGTGCAGTCGGCGAAGCTTTCGGGCGGGCAGCGCCAGCGCCTCTACTACGCCCTGGCGGTCTGCGGCGACCCGGAGCTGCTCTTCCTCGACGAGCCCACCGTGGGCATGGACGTGCAGGGCCGGCGTGGCTTCCTGGCGGCGATCAAGGACTTCGCGGCCGAAGGCCGCACCATCGTCCTCACCACCCACTACCTGGAGGAGGCCGACGAGCTGGCCCAGCGGATCGTGGTCATCGACCGCGGGGTCGTGATCGCGGACGCCTCGCCCGGCGAGATCAAGTCCCGGGTCGCCGGCAAGCGCGTCGTCTTCGTGTCCGACCACACCCTCACGGAAGGCGACCTGGCGGGGCTGCCGTATCGCTCGCTGGAGATCGACGGCGCACGCGTCCGCATGCTCAGCAACTCGCCCGAGGACCTGCTCCGGGAGCTCTTCCGGCGCGGGATCGAGGTGCGGGAGCTGGAGGTCGCGGGAGCCGATCTCGAGGAGGCCTTCTTGACCATGACCGGCGGCCACACAGGTGAGGTCCCGGTCGCGTGAGCACAGCCGCCCCCGCCCGCCGCGAGCTGGCGCCGATCGGGCCGATGCTGCTGGCTCAGACGCGCGCCCAGATCCTCCAGTACGTCCGCATTCCAGCCTTCAGCCTGACGAGCCTGGCGCTGCCCGTGGTCTTCTACACCTTCTTCGGCCTGCCCAACGCAGGCAAGCACTTCGCGGACGGGACCAGCGTCGGCCTCTACCTGATGTGCTCCTTTGGGGCCTACGCGGTTTCCAGCGTGATGGTCTTCAGCTTTGGCATCGGAGTCGCCACCGCGCGCGGACAGAAGATCGATCTCTTGCAGAGGGCGATGCCGTTGCCGCCCGCGATCTCCATCCTCGCCAACATCATCAACGCCCTCGTCTTCGCCGCCGTCGCCCTGGTGGTGCTGATGGTCTTCGTGGTCCTCGCCGGCGGGGTCCGTTTCCCGGTCGTGACGGGTCTCGAGATCATCGGGCTGCTCCTGCTGGGGGCGCTGCCGCTGATCGGCATGGGCATGACGATCGGCTACGCGTCGGGTCCCAACGCGGCGCCCGCGGTCGCCAACCTGATCTACCTGCCGATGGCATTCGCATCCGGCATGTTCGTCCCGGTGGGCCAGCTGCCGGACTTCATCCAGAAGATCGCCCACTTCCTGCCCACCTACCACTACGCTCAGCTCGCCTACACGCCGGTGCACCACGCCGACGAAGCGCTGGGCTCGGCGCTGGCCTGGTCGGCGGTCTGGACACTGATCCTCTTCGGCCTGGCAATCCGCGCCTACCGGAGCGATCAGAGCCGCAAATTCAGCTGAGCGGCGAGCCCCAGCGGTCCCGGTAAGCGACCTCCGACACCGGTTTGCGCGGCCCCTCGCCCCAGCGTCCGAGCGGGTAGCCCACCGGGATGAGCGCGAAGGAGTGGACGTCTGCCGGGATGCCGAGGATGTTCTTGACGGCGGCCTCGTCGACCCGGTGGATGGTGGTCAACGTGGTCCCCAGGCCCAGCGACCTGGCCGCCAGCATCAGGTTCTGCACCGACGGAAAGACGGAGGCAGGCAGCCTCCCGAAATCGCCGGCGGCGCACGGGATGACCAGGACCGGCGCCTCGCCCAGGTGGTCCGCCAGGTGGTAGGAAGAGCGCGTGAGGGCGTCGTCCGGCGCCCCCTCCAGGGCCCGGTAGGCCTGCTCGCGGTAGACGTCGCCGACTCGCCGCTTGAGCCCGGGATCGCGTACCACCAGCCAGCGCACGGGCTGGCGATTGCCACCGGTGGGTCCCCGGGTGGCGGCTTCCAGGATCGTCAGCAGGTCCCCCTCCGAGACCTCACGCGCGGGGTCGAGGCGGCGCATGGCGCGGGTGGTGCGGATGGCCTCCAGAACATCCACGCCGCTACTCGCTCTCGAAGAGGTCGCCCGGCAGGTCCTCGCCGAAGGCCTCCCGGTAGCGCGCGCCGAAATCCTCCCGGGTGTACGAGTGCTCGATGGTGCCCGTC
>DATCNF010000413.1:0-3447 GCA_036565325.1 Candidatus Dormiibacterota bacterium
GGAGGTCAGCACCGATCCCAGCCGGGACACCCCGGCGGTGCTGGCCGAGTACGCGCACAACGTGGGGGCGGATTGGACGCTGGCCACCGGCACGCCGCCCGACGTGGCGGACTTCTGGCAGCCCTTCGACATGACCCTGAGCACCGGCGACACCCACACCGACCGGCTGCTGGTGGTGGACCGCTGGGGCTACGTGCGGGTCGCCTACGGGGGCGCGCCGGACGTGGGGGGGACCGTGCCGCCGGCCCTGCTCGGCCAGCTCGACGCGGCCGGGCTCGACAAGCTCAACTCCCACGGCAGCGGCTGGGACGCCCAGCAGATCCTCGACACCCTGGGCGGGCTCAACGCCTTCGCTGCGCGCTCCACCGCCGGTGGCGGGCGGGCGCCCGAATTCGAGGTCGGGGCCTTCGACGGGCAGGTCATCCGGCTCAGCCAGTTCGCGGGCCGGCCGGTCGTCCTCAACTTCTACGCGTCCTGGTGTTCCCCTTGCCAGAACGAGCTGCCGCTGCTGCAGACCTATGCCCAGCGCTCCGCGTCGGTCCAATTCCTGCTCCTCGATTACCGCGACGACCCCGGTCTCGGGCATGACCTGCTCCAGAGCCTCGGCGTGCGCACGCCGATCGCGGGCAACGACTTCGAGGGGCGGGTGGGATCGCTGTACGGGGTGCTCGGCCTGCCTATGACGGTGTTCATCCGAGCCGACGGAACGGTCGAGGCCACGGTCCGGGGCCAGCTGGACGAGGCCACGCTGGCCGGTCACGTGGCGGCGATATCGGGCTAGGTAGACTGCCCGTTGATGCTCGGTTCCATCGCCCAGACGCGCTCGCTGGGGGCCACGCTTCGCGACTACGTCAGCCTGCTCAAGCTCCGGATCGTGCTCCTGCTGGTGGCCACCGCGGTGGGCGCCATGCTGCCGGCGGCCCACGGCTGGCCGCGCGCGCTGGCGGTCCTGGCCGTGATCCTGGGCGGCACCCTGGCGGCGGGCGGCGCCCACGCCATCAACTGCTGGTTCGACCGCGACATCGACGCCGAGATGACCCGCACCCGCCGCCGGCCCCTCCCCGACGGCCGGATCCCGGCCTGGCATGCACTCGTCCTGGGCATCGTCCTGAACGTGGCCGCCTTCGTCGTGCTGGCCTCGCTGGCCAACCTGGCGGCGGCCCTGCTGGCGCTGGCGGGCACCCTGATCTACGTCTTCGTCTACACGATCTGGCTCAAGCGCACGACTCCCCAGAACATCGTGATCGGCGGCGCCGCGGGCGCCATCCCGCCCCTGGTGGGCTGGGCGGCCGTGACCGGAGGCCTGGACCTGACGGCGCTGGCGCTCTTCCTGGTCATCTTCTTCTGGACGCCGCCCCACTTCTGGGCGCTGGCGCAGATGATCCGGCGCGACTACGAGCGCGCCCACGTGCCCATGCTCCCGGTGGTGGGGGGCGAGCGCTCCGCCAAGCGCCAGTCGCTGGTCTACGCGGTGCTCACGGTGGTGGCCAGCCTGGTGCCGTTCTTCACGCACGCGGCGGGCGCGGTCTACCTGGTGGGAGCCATCCTGCTCGGCGCGGGGCTGGTCTGGCTGGCCGTTCTCGACCTCACCCGCAGGGGCTGGACCCGGCGCTTGTGGAGCTTCTCCATGGTCTACCTGGCCGCGCTCTTCCTGGTGCTGGCCATCGGCTCCTTCCCGACGCTCTAGCGTGATCGCGCCTGGTGAGAGTGGGGGGAAGTATGCCCCCTCGGCCGGGCCGGGCGAGCCGGCCACGGCCGGGTCCCTTCCCCCCGGCCGCCCCCCTCGAATTCTTCGGCTGCACCTGGCCAGTCTCTCCGGGCCCGACGGAGGTGTCTGGCCGGTCCACGGGTTCGTGATCCTGCACGAGCAGGCGGGGCCGATCCTGGTCGACTCCGGGGTCGGCGGGCCGGAGCAGTGGCTCACCGACTGGCGGGTGGTCAACGTGTCCGCGGCCGACGCGCTGGCGCAGCACGACCTGCTGCCGTCGGACATCAGGATCGTGATCAACACCCACCTCCACTTCGACCACTGCGGCCAGAACGCGGTCTTCAAGCACGCCCCGTTCTACGTCCAGCGCAACGAGCTCGAGCGCGCGCGCCGGGAGTCCAGGCCGCTGCTCGACTGGTTCGACTTCGCCGGTGCGCGCTTCGAGCTGCTGGACGGCGACACCCAGATCGCCGAGGGCGTGCGGGTGCTCGCGACCCCGGGCCACACCGTCGGCCACCAATCCGTGATGGTCGCGACCGGCGTCGCAGGTGAGGAGCTGATGATCGGGGACGCGGCCTACACCTCCCACATCTACGAGAAGCCGAACCGCGAGCAGCTGCCGAGCGGCCAGGCCGCGGACCGCGAGGCCTGGAACCGCTCGATCGAGCACATCCACTCGCTGAAGCCAGGGCAGGTGCACTTCTGCCACGACACGGCAGTGGTCCACTTCCCCGCCAGGCGGGGAGGTCCCTCCGGCGCAGCCGGAGGGGGTGGGGCCGTCTCCTAGTCCGGTACTTGATGGCAGTCGCGGCAGCGCGCCTCGTACGCCTCCGCCGCGCCGACCTGGATGACGGGGCTGTTCCGCGATGCCGGGCGGCCGTCGATCAGGCGCTGGGTCATGGTCCCGTTGAGGGAGCGGCAGCGCATGCACACGGCCTTCAGCTTCATGACCTCGTCGGCCATCGCCATCAGCGCGGGCATGGGACCGAACGGCTCGCCTTTGAAATTGCGGTCGAGCCCGGCCACGAAGACCGTGGTCCCGCCGTCGAGGAGCTGGGCGGCGACCTCCGCCAGCCCCTCGTCGAAGAACTGCGCCTCGTCGATGGCGATCACGTCGGCGCTGCCCGCCAGCAGGCTCACCTCCGACGAGGTGGCGACCGGCTCCGCTGCCATGGAAACGCCGCCGTGGGTGGAGATCGTGTCCACGCCCTGGTAGCGATCGTCGAGCGAGTGCTTGAAGAGGGTGACCGCGCGGCCCGCGATCCGGTGCACGGTGGCCAGCCGCAGGAGCTCGCCGCTCTTGTTGGAGAACATCGGGCCGCAGATCACGGTCAGGGTTCCCTTGCGAGCTGCCACGCTTAGCTAGGCTAGCCCTCGTGGGACCTCTCGTAGATGCAACCTGGGTGGCCGAGCACGCATCGGACCCCGACCTCAGGGTGATCGACTTCCGCTGGTACCTGGCCGGGAACCGGGGCCGGGACGCCTACGCCGCCGGGCACATCCCGGGCGCGATCTTCGTGGACCTCGAGGACGTGACCGGCGACACCGGCGCCGGCCGCCACCCCCTGCCCTCGGCGGAGCAGTTCGCCGCCGCCATGCGGGCGGCGGGCGTGTCCTCGCGCTCCCAGGTCGTGGTCTATGACGACGCCGGAGGGTCGATCGCCGCCCGGCTCTGGTGGCTCCTGCGCCACTTCGGCCAGGCCGAGGTGGCCGTCCTCGACGGCGGCCTCCAGGCCTGG
>DATCNF010000414.1:0-3039 GCA_036565325.1 Candidatus Dormiibacterota bacterium
GCCTCGAAGGGTGCCAGGGTGCCGCGCAGCTGGCCGCGGGCGCCGGCCAGGAAGGGCAGCTGGGAGACCAGAACCAGCGCGCCCAACACGATTGCCGCGCCGGCGAAGAATCCGGACGAACGCGACTGGGCGCGGCCGTGCCGCATCAGTACCTCAGGGCCCGGACTTTGCGCTCCTTCACCAGTACCCGCTTCAGGGTGTCCATCTCCTCGAGGACCAGGCCGGTGCCGCGCACCACGCAGGTCAGCGGTTCCCGCGCCACCAGCACCGGCATCAGCGTCTCGTGGGCGATCAGCTGGTCGAGGCCGGCCACCAGGGCCCCGCCGCCGCAGAGCACGATCCCGCGCTCCATGAGGTCGTCCACCAGCTCGGGCGGGGTGGCGTCGAGGGTGGACTTGATGGCCCGCACGATCTCCACCAGCACCGGTGTGAGCGCCTCTCGGACGTGCGCGGTGGTCATCTCCACGACCTTCGGCAGGCCGGTGACCAGGTCCCGGCCGCGGACCGTGAACTCGCGCTCCTCGGGGGGCGGGAACGCCGAGCCCATCGCGATCTTCATCTCCTCGGCGGTGCGCTCGCCGATCAGCAGACCGAGGCTGCGGCGGACGTACTGGACGATCGCCTCGTCCATCTCGTCACCACCGACCCGCGCCGACTCGGCGGCCACCACGCCGCCCAGCGAGATCACCGCGACCTCGGTGGTGCCGCCGCCGATGTCCACGATCATCGAACCGCCCGGCTCCTGGATCGGCAGACCGGCGCCGATCGCCGCCGCCATCGGCTCCTCGATCAGGAAGGCCTCGCGGGCCCCGGCATTGGTGGCGGCGTCGATCACCGCCCGCTTCTCGACCTCGGTCACGCCCGAGGGCACTCCCACCACGACCCGCGGGTGCGAGATGTGGAACTCGCGGTTGTGCGCCTTGGTGATGAAGTGCTTGATCATCTGCTCGGTGTGCTCGAAATCGGCGATCACACCGTCCTTGAGGGGGCGCAGGGCCACGATGTCGGCGGGCGTGCGGCCCAGCATCCGGCGTGCGTCGGCACCGACGCTGAGCACCTGGCCCGTGCGCCGGCTGACGGCGACCACCGAGGGCTCATCGAGCACGATCCCGCGCCCCTGGACGTGGACCAGGGTGTTGGCCGTGCCGAGGTCGATCCCCATGTCGCTCGACCAGAGTCCGAGCACCGTGTTGAGTACGTTCAAGGCGTGTAGAAGACGAACCGGCGTCGGGAGTAGTCCGGCGATGATACACCGGCTGTTGGGTTCTGTCCCTCAGCCGTACCCCAGATCTGGGGTTAGTGCACGAGTGCGACCGTAAGGGCCGCGACCAGCACCGCGAAACCCGCAAAGGGGAGCGCCAGCCGGACGTAGAGGACGCGCGTCACGCCCGCCGGGCGCCGGGTCAGATTGGCGGCGATGGCGATCGCGACCGCGGCTGCCCCCACCGTGGCCAGCAGGAAACGCAGCACTCCGGTGGCGCCGTCGGCGGAGGGGGAGAAGAGCGAGGTGAAGAGCCCGCAGTAGGGCATCCAGAGCAGCCCGCGCACGAGCACGAAGCCGCTCTCTTCGGGCGCGCTCCCTTTCCCCGCAACGCCCGGTGGACCTTGCGGCGCGGACTCCGGCAGCAGCATCAGCAGCCCCGGCAGGCAGCCCAGGTAGAGCAGCCCGCAGGCCAGCTTGAGCGGGACCTGGTTGCCCAGGACGACCGCGCCCAGCGCCTGGGGCCGCAGGTTGCCGGGCTCGATCGAGGGCAGGAGGACGGCCAGCAGCCAGCAGGCCTGGACGGCGAGCACGACCTGCGGCGCCGCCGCGCGCCGCCCCCACCCCCAGGCCCAGGTGAGCCAGGACGCTCCCAGCAGCGCGGCCGCCGCCACCAGAGAGTTGCGCTCGGCGGGTGGCACCGGGTTGAGCGGAGCCGCCAGCTGGGTGGCCGCGGCCAGGGCCAAGATGGCGGCCGAGGCCGCCAGCGGAGAGAGCGCGCGGGGACGCGGGCGCAGCGCGCGCAGGCTGCTGCGGGCGGCGGCGCCCAGCCCTCCCCGCTCTGGGACCAGGGCCCAGGCGGCGCCAATCTCGGCCGCCAGGCCGAGCGTCACCATGGTCAACGCGCCGGGGTAGACCAGGAGCGCCACCACATGGCCCCCGATGTCCTCCCAGGGCACTCTTCAGAGGCCTCCGAGCGTGAGCAGGGCCGCCGGCGCCACGCCCAGCAGGACGCTGAAGGCGAGCGCCAGGACGACTCCCACGGCGGCCCGCCCGCGGGGCGCGCCGATGGTGCGCGCGAGCCGGAAGGAATGGGCGAGCCAGACCAGCATCCCCAGCCCCAGGACCAGCGCCAGCGGCCAGTACACCTCGGTGGCCGCGCGCAGCAGGAGCACGCGCACGGAGAAACCGGCGAAGGGCGCGGCTCCGGCCAGCGCGGCGGCCAGGAGCACGTTGCCCGGGCCCATGGCCGGCTGCGCGCGGCCGAGCAGGACCGGGCGCGCCCAGAGGTAGAGCGGGAAGCGGACCAAAAGCACCGATGCCAGGACCAGGTAAGCCGCCGCCTGGCCGTCCGGGACCACCACGCCCAGACCGACCAGGGCCAGCCCCCAGTCGGCGAGGAACGAGTAGCGCCAGGCCGCCACGTCGCCCTCGCCGAGCCAGGCCCCGAGCGTGCCCCAGGCCAGGTTGAGGACCCCCAGTCCGACCAGCAGGGAGCCGTAGACCGGCGCCCCGTCGGTCCCCAGACCGGGTTGAATGCGGGCGACCAGGGCCACCGCCAGCGCCGGCCCGAAAAAGCCGGTCCAGGCCACCGGCGAGGCGGGCGCCGGCTCCCCGGGGTCCAGCTCGGGCAGGAAGGGGACGAGCCCCGCGGCCGCCACCAGGGCCAGGACCAGGGCCAGGGCCGAGAGGCGGGCGAAGACCGGCTCGGGGCCGGCATGCTGGAGCAGGGCTCCGCCCAGGAGCAGGGCCACCGCCAGCCCGGGCGCGCGCATGCGGGTGGGGAAGGGCCGCCGGCCCGGCAGCGCGGCGTGGCCGGCCGCCAGCAGCGCCACCAC
>DATCNF010000415.1:0-6955 GCA_036565325.1 Candidatus Dormiibacterota bacterium
GGCTCGCGCCGGCCGCCCCGACGGCCCCCCGGCACCCCCAACGGTTTTCGAAAACCCCAACGGTTTTCGGCTTTTTTGCTCCATCTTGGCCGCCTCCTTTACCGCTGGCCGGCGCCTCTTTGACAAGTCCCAGAAACCAGCGAAACCGGCCCCCGAGGGCCGGTCTCGAATACAAATTAGCCTTGGAGGGGCTCTTCAGAAAGCGTCTGGCGGGGATGGATGGGAATCGAACCCACCTGGGACGCCTCATCAGCGCCCCACAGACGGTTTTGAAGACCGCGGGAGGCACCAGCCCCCGTACATCCCCAGCGCCCACCGATCGTAGCGGTGCCGAGGCTCGCGGGACCTAGGCGGTCATGTCGGCGCAGGCGAGGTGCCCGAGCGCGTCGTTGGTGCCATTGGGCCCGTGCACCGTCAGGATCCGGCCGCCGGCCGGGACCAGGTAGGGGTTCGGGAAGTCGGCGGCGACGACGCCATCCCCGGCCGCGTCGGAGTGAACGACACCGACGTTGATGAGCACGCTGGTGTCCTCCGCGCCACAGGTGCCGGCGTGGATGTTGACTACCTGCTGGGCGCCTGGAGTCAGGCCGTGCAGCGTCACGGTGAGGGAGTAGCCACCAGCCGGCTTGACGTCGATGTGTGCGGTCCCGTTGATGGTGCGACCCGCGTGCGGAGCGACCACCAGGTCGATGCTCCGGGCCGTGACGGCGCCAGTCGGAGAAGCGCTGACGGCGGGCGCGGGCGAGGTGGGCGTGTCCGACCCGGCTGAGCCGCCGCCGCATGCGGCCGCGATCAGCATCGGGACGATCACGGCGAGCCAGCGCCCCATGACGCGCGCAGTATGCTCCCGGTCAGGCCGAGGGCGGCGGTGCCTCAGCCTCGAGGCTCTCTCTGACCTCGCGCACGAGCGCGGCCAGGCTGGCGCCCGAGGCGTCCCCGCCGGCCGCCCGCACCCGTTCGGCTGTGACCCCGGCCAGGTAGGAGGCCAGGGGCGCAAAGCGCCTTTCCTGGGTATGGGCGGCCACCCGCGCCAGCTCGAGCAGCTCGGCGGCGACCGCGGCGTCCAGGGTGGGCGGATCGATACGCGTCCCCCGCCGTGAGGCGGCGGCCGCCAGCCGTTTCCCGAGCTCGTCGAACCAGCGGTTCACTTCGCCACCAAAGTAACGGCTCGGCAAGTTGACATGGGCCGCGCCGGCACTAGAGTTCTCACCGCAGGCGTCAGGGCTCTACTGCGGATGGAGGCGAGTCAGAGTGCCAGGGGTATCGCGTCGTGACTTCCTGAAGATCGGGGCCGCGGGGGCCGGAGGCGTCGGCCTCTCGGCGCTCGGCTTCGACCTCGCCGAAGCCGCCCAGATCAAGCAGAGCCTGCACATCAGCGGCGCCACCCAGAGCCACTCCGTCTGCCCCTACTGCGCGGTCGGCTGCTCGCTGATCGCCTACACCCAGGGCGGCAAGATCCTCCAGATCGAGGGCGACCCGGACAGCCCGGTCAACGAGGGCCGCCTCTGTCCCAAGGGCGCCACCGCCATGCAGCTGGCGACCTCAGCGCGGCGCGTGGAGGACGTCCTCTACCGGGCCCCGGGCGCCACCGACTGGCAGAAGATCACCTGGGACGACGCTATGACCAAGCTGGCGCAGCGCGTCAAGGATTCCCGCGACCGCAGCTTCGTGACCGTCGACGCCAACGGCAACACGGTCAACCGCTGCGAGGGCGTCGCCTTCGCGGGCGGGGCCGCGTTCTCGACTGAAGAGGGCTACTTCGCCGCCAAGACGATGCGGGCCCTGGGACTGGTCCACTTAGAGCAACAAGCCCGGGTTTGACACGGCCCCACTGTCGTCAGTTTGGCGGCAACGTTCGGAAGAGGGGCCATGACCAACCACTGGCGGGACTTGAAGAACGCCGACCTGATCCTGATCAACGGCGCCAACCCGGCTGAGGCCCACCCCGTCGGCTTCCAGTGGTTCATGCGCGCCAAGCTCGACCGGGGCGCCAAGATCATCCACGCTGACCCCCGCTACACCCGGACCAGCGCGGTCGCCGACCAGTACCTGAGGATCCGCACCGGCACCGACGTGGCCTATTTCGGCGGCCTCATCAACTACGTGCTCGAGAACAACAAGTTCCACGACGAGTACGTTCGCAACTACACCAACGCGGCCTGGATCGTGAAGGACGGCTACGGCTTCAAGGACGGGCTCTTCTCGGGCTACGACGCCGCCAAGCGCACCTACAACGCCGCCACCTGGGCCTACGAGGCGCAGGCGGCCAACAGTGGCGGGCCCAACGAGCCCAACCCCGGGGGCCAGAACGATGCCCCCACCTCGCCTGGCATAGGCCTCGCCGCGACCGACTACACCCTGCAGCACCCGCGCAGCG
This sequence comes from Candidatus Dormiibacterota bacterium, assembly GCA_036565325.1. Classification (GTDB taxonomy): domain Bacteria; phylum Chloroflexota; class Dormibacteria; order Dormibacterales; family Dormibacteraceae; genus CF-28. The sequence goes on from DATCNF010000415.1 coordinate 2,378, forward strand.
TCTTCCAGCTCCTTAAGCAGCACTACTCGCGCTACACGCCGGACATGGTCGAGCGCATCACCGGCATCCCCAAGGACCAGTTCCTCAAGGTCGCTCAGCTGGTGGGCGAGATGGGCGCGCCGGACAAGGTGATGTCGATCGTGTACGCGGTCGGCCTGACACACCACACCACCGGCGGCCAGCTGATCCGCTCGGCGGCCATGCTTCAGCTGCTGCTCGGCAACGTCGGCCGGCCGGGCGGTGGCGTCAACGCCGAGCGCGGCCACGCCAATATCCAGGGCAACACCGACAACGCCATCTCCTGGGAGATCCTGCCTGGCTACCTGAAGATCCCGGCCCCCGGGCAGAAGACGATCGCCGATTACGTCGACCAGTCGGCCGCCAAGGCCTCGCACCCCAACTCCTGGAACTTCTTCGGGCGCAACTACGGCAACTTCATGGTCAGCCTGCTCAAGTCGTGGTACGGAGCGGCCGCCAAGAAGGAGAACGAGTTCGCCTTCGACTACATCCCCAAGCCGGCCGGCAACGCGTCCTGGATGACGATCTACGACCAGGCGCTGAAGGGAAAGATGGAGGGCGTCTTCCTTTCGGGGATGACGGCAACCTCGATCGGGCCCGACTCCAACCAGGTCCTGGAGGGGCTCGCCAAGCTCAAGTGGCTGGTCGTGATGGACCCCCTACCCACCACCTCCTCCGAGTTCTGGAGGCGCCCGGGCGTCGATCCCAAGTCGATCCAGACCGAGGTCTTCATGCTCCCCACCACGCACTGGATCGAGAAGGACGGCAGCTTCGTGAACAGCGGCCGCTGGACGCAGTGGAAGGACCAGGTGCTCCAGCCCCAGGGCAACTCCCGCCACGACCACTGGATCACCGCCGAGCTCTTCGACCGTGTCAAGAAGCTCTACCAGGCAGGCGGCGGCAAGTTCCCCGACCCCATCCTCAACCTCACCCTCGACTACCAGGACCCGCTCAAGCCGACCCTTGACGAGCTGCTGCAGGAGATGAACGGCAAGGACCTGGGCACCGGCAAGCGGATGGCCAGCTTCGCCAACCTCAAGGCCGATGGCACCACGACCTCCGGGAACTGGATCTACGTCGGCGTCTACCCCGACCCCTCGGCGGCGACCGTCGCCGGCCGCGCCGACGCCAACCTGTCCAAGCGCCGGGATGGCGTCCAGGACGTTAGCAAGAACGACCCCACCGGCATGGGCTTCTTCCCGAATTGGGGTTGGTCCTGGCCGCTCAACCGGCGTGTGCTCTACAACCGCGCCTCGGCCGACCTCCAGGGCAAGCCCTGGGATCCCAAGCGCCCCGGCATCCAGTGGAACGGGACCGCGTGGGTGGGCGACGTGCCCGACTACCCGGTCAACATGAGCCCCACCGACCCCGCGGCCTGGCTGCCTTTCATCATGAACGGCGAGGGAACCGGGCGCCTCTTCTCGAGCTCGATGGTCGACGGCCCCTTCGCCGAGCACTACGAGCCGATCGAGTCGCCGATCGCCAACCCGCTCCACGCCACCCAATCGGCGTCCCCGGTCGCATTCCTCTACGACCAGGCCGCGGGTCGCCCCAACCGCTTCGGCAACGTCAAGGACTTCCCCTACGTCGCCACCTCGTACCGGTTGACGGAGCACGAGCACTACGTCACCCAGCACGTGCCCCACCTGGTGGGCCTGCAGCCGCAGCCCTTCGTGGAGATCCCCTACGAGCTTGGCAAGCAGCTGGGCATCCAGTCCGGGGACCGGGTCCGGGTCAGCTCGCAGCGCGGCAAACTCGAGGTGCTGGCGCTGGTCACCAGGCGGCTCGGCCCCAGCGTGGTCGACGGCAAGAAGATCTACCAGGTCGGGATCCCGATCCACTGGGGATTCGTCGGGATCACCGCCGACAACGACCCCGGCAAGGGCAAGAACTGGCTCGCCAACGCCCTGACGCCATTCGTCGGGGACGCCAACGCGCGCACGCCCGAGTTCAAGTCCTTCCTGGTCAACGTCGAGAAGATCTGATGGAGCAGCTGGCCACCGCCTATCGCCCCTGGGAAGACCGCCGACGCCGAGCCCGCACGCTCGCCGAGCGCCATCCACACGCGGCCGAGATCCTACGGCTGTACCAGGCGTTGCTCGACGTCCAGGAGGGTATCTACGACACCGCGCTGGCGCGGCCGCCGCTGCCCGAGCAGCTGCCGGGCTTCCTCATCGAGAAGGCTCTACCGGGAGTGCTCGAGGTGACGGTGGCGGCGGGACCCGAGAAGCTGGCCACCGCCGCGGTCGGCCGCTTCCACTCAGCCGACCTCGACGACCTGGTCGGGCGCTGGCTGCGCCTGGAGGAGCAGCCGCTGGTCGACCGCTACCTGGTCCGAGCGGCCTCATCGCCGGTATTCGAGGCCCTGGGCGCGGCCTTCGCGCGCGCGGCCTGCAGCGGGCGGGCGCCCGGCGCCGCCTGCCCGCACTGCGGCGGCCCGCCCCAGCTGTCCTGGTCAGCCCTCTCCGGCGAAGCCCTGGTGACCGGCCCGCGTTACCTGCTCTGCGCGCGCTGCCACGGCGGCTGGGGCCACACCCGCATGACCTGTCCGGGCTGTGGCGAGACGCGGGGCTCACAGCTCCCGGTGTACGGCGAGAACGACCGCTTCCCGCAGGTCGCGGTCGAGGGATGTAAAACGTGCAACACCTACATGCTTCATGTCGATTTGCGGCGCGACGCCGCCGCGGTCCCGCTTGTCGACGAGCTGGCGATGGCGCCGCTCGATCTCTACGCCAGGGATCGCGGCCTGGCCAAGCTGATTCCCAACCTGGTGGGGCTCTAGGTTCATGGCGCTGACCATCAATCCCGGCGAGAAGTACGGCTTCTTCACCGACACCAGCATCTGCATCGGCTGCAAGGCCTGCGAGGTCGCCTGCAAGGAGTGGAACGGCCTCCAGTCGGACAACAGCGTGTTCCTGGCCGACAGCTTTGACAACACCGGCCAGCTGGACTCCGAGCACTGGCGGCACGTGAAGTTCATCGAGCAGGTGCCCGACGCCGCCACCTCGATCGGCAACGGCCAGGCCTGGCTGATGATGTCGGACGTCTGCAAGCACTGCACGCACGCGTCCTGCATGCAGGTCTGCCCCACCGGCGCCATCATCCGCACCGAGTTCGACACCGTCTTCATCCAGCAGGACGTCTGCAACGGCTGCCGCAACTGCATCTCCGCCTGCCCCTACTCGGTGATCGGCTTCAGCAGCACGACCGGCACCGCGCGCAAGTGCACGCTCTGCTACGACCGCCTGCAGAACAACCTGATGCCGGCCTGCGCCAAGGCCTGCCCCACGCAGTCGATCCAGTTCGGCAAGGTCGACGACATGCGCGCGGTGGCGGCCAAGCGCCTGGACGCGGTGAAGTCCGGGGGCGCCCCCAACGCACAGCTCTACGGCGCCGACGACTCCGTTTATGGCGGCCTCAACGCCTTCTTCCTGCTCATGGACAAACCCGAAACCTACGCGTTGCCCAACGCCGCCAACTCGGTGCTGCCCGCGCGCAACAACCTGTTCGGCTACCTGGGCACGCTGCTCACCGCCGCCGTCGCCGTGATCGCGGGCCTGATCGCGCTGCGGCGCCGGACCGAGCCCCCACCGCACGCGCCGCAGGACACGGAACCGGTCGCCGCGGCGCCGGTCGCGGCAGCGCCGGTGGCAACGCCGGACGCCACGCCCAGCCACCCCACGCACCCGCGCGCTCGGGGCACCGGCCGCCGCCGGGGGCGGAAGAGCTGATGCTGCTCGCCGAGCACTTCGCGCGGCCGCCGGCCTGGGGCATCTGGATCCTGCTCTACTTCTTCTTCGCCGGCCTCGCCGGCGGCGCCTACGTGATCGCGACCATGGTCAGGTTGCGCGGCGGGCGCACCTCCCCGGTCGCCCACACCGGCTACAAGATCGCCTTCTGGTGCCTGCTGGTCTGCCCGATCTTCCTGACCGTCGACCTCGGCCAGCCCCTGCGCTTCTGGCACATGATGGTCGACACCACCCCGGGCGGGCTCGGCCTCAACCTCAATACGGCAACCCCGATGTCGCTGGGGGTCTGGGCGCTGACGATCTTCGGCTTCTTCAGCCTGGTTTCCTTCCTGGCCGAGCTGGACGCCGAGTGGGCGCGCCCGGCGCGCAGCCTCCTGGGGGGCGCACTGGGCACCGCCTTCGCGGTCCTCGGCAGCCTGTTCGGCCTCTTCGTGGCCGGCTATACGGGCGTCCTGCTCAGCGTCTCCAACCAACCGGTCTGGAGCGACACGCCGGCGCTGGGAGGCCTCTTCCTGGCCTCCGGGATGAGCGGCGCCGCGGCCGCGATCGGCCTGCTGGCGGGCCGCCCCGCGCGCCCAGAGGAGACCGACGTCGAGGGGCTGGACCGGGCCGACGCCTACTTCGCCGCCCTGGAGCTGGTGCTGCTGGTGATCTTCTTCGTGAGCGTCGCCATCGCGGGCACCCTCGGCACGGCGCTGCGCCCGCCCTGGACGCTGCTCTGGCTGGTGGCCATCGCGAGCCTCGCCTTCCCGCTGCGCGGCCTGCGCGGGCGCGACTTGCGGGTCCAGGCCGGGTCCCGCGCCACGGCGGG
>DATCNF010000416.1:0-3402 GCA_036565325.1 Candidatus Dormiibacterota bacterium
GGCTCACCCTGGGCCTGGCCCTGGCCGGCAGCGAGGCCCAGGTGGTAGGTGTCAGCGTCTCGACCTCCATCTCCGATCGAATCGCGCGCACGCGCGAGGTGATGGCGGAGAGCTGTGCGCACCTGGGCCTCGACCTGCCGGCCGCGGCGCCGCTGGTCTGGGACCAGTATGTGGGCCCAGGGTACGGGATGCCCACCGACCTCTCCCGGCGCGCGCTGGACATGACCGCCCACGCCGAGGGCCTGATCCTGGACCCCGTCTACACGGCCAAGGCTTTCGGCGGCCTGATCGGCGAGGTCGAGGCCGGGCACGTGCGCAGGGATGAGCTGGTCGTGTTCATCCACACCGGCGGCACGCCGGCCCTCTTCGCCGACCCCGGGGTGTACTGGCGACCTGACTGACAGGCGTTCTCGTCAGCTGAAGACGCGGCTCGCGGCCCTGGTGGCCACCATCCTCTTTGCCGGGTTCTCGATCAACGTCTTCAACGGCAGCCTCTACGTCGGGAGCCTGGCCGCAGCGCCCGTCGTGGGCCGGTTCGGGTTCGACGTGACCCTGCTGCTGAGCACCGTCGCCTGCCTGGCCGCGGCGCCGGTCGTGCTGACCTCGATCCGCGCAGATCCGGCCACCTGAGGAAGTTGGTGGGCCCGGCTGGCTTCGAACCAGCGACCAGCCGATTATGAGTCGGCCGCTCTGACCAGGCTGAGCTACGGGCCCCAGGGAGTCCCGGAGATTCTCCCATTGCAGCGCCAGGTCACCTTGCCGACGGCTCGCCGTCGCTTCGCGATAAGGGGGGTCGCCCACCGTGCGCCGTGCTGTAGCGTCCCGACTCTTGGCAATCCAGGCGCGGCCCCAGATCTCGGAAGACGGCAAGTGGTACTGGGACGGGTCCCAGTGGCAGTCGCTGCTCTCGCCCGACGGCGCCTCCATGTGGAACGGCACCACCTGGGTGCCCGTCCCCGCGGACCCGGCGCCGGCCCCGGCGGCGGCCGCCGCGCCGGACCAGCCCTCGTGGCTGCAGGGCGAAGACTGGCACGCGGTCAAGCAGCGGATCGACCCCGAACCGGTGGCGGAGCCGGAGCCCGGCGACTATGTCGCGCCCGCCTCGAAGGCCACACCCGCCTTCCGCCTACGAAACATCCTCCCCATGGAGAGGATGGCTCCGGTCGCGATGGTCCTTATCGGGCTCATCGTCGCCGGCACCTACGCCTGGATCCACCGCCCCGAGCCGGTGCCGCCGGTGATCCTGGTCGCCAGCCATGCCTCGCTCGTCTACCAGACCGGCGACACCCTGCGCTTCACCGCCAGCCAGGAGCAGCACGGCCAGCTGACCACCCCCGACAACCACGTCGTCGACGACTACGCCAAGGTCACCGCGGTCGAGGCCTGGCGCGTGATCAAGGTCGACGCGGACGGGACCACCACGGTGGGCGTCAAGTTCGAGAGCCTTTCGGGCGACATTGACGGCTACCCCGTCACCTTCAACGCGGCCAAGGCCAAGGAAGCCATCCTGGTCGTCAGCAACGATGGCCGCGTGGTCTCGGGCGGCACCAACGGCAGCACCGGCGGGTCCGCCAGCAACAGCGTCCCGGCCTCGGACCAGTTCTTCTCGGTGCTGCCCGACCACGACGTCAAGCAGGGCGACAGCTGGGGCAACGAGTGGACGCGGCCCAACCCGCTGGGGACCGGCAGCGCCACCTTCCACACGACCAGCACCTTCACCGGCTACGACGCCCTCCAGCAGTTCGGGGTCTGCGCGGTCATCCACACCGTGGCCTCGCTGCCGATCGACATGGCCCTCAACATCCGGGCCCTGCTCGAGCTCACGGGCGACGACACGACCGGGATCCCCGCCGGCGCCATGGTCAGCTTCAAGGGCACCTCGGACGACGACACCACGACCTACGTGGACATGAACTCCCGCCTACCCGTGCACATGCTGGATGTCAGCAACTTCAACTTCCAGATGACCTTCCAGGGCCTGCCCACGACGGGCGACCTGGCGGCCCTCCAGGGCACCTTCAAGTGGGCGGGCCATCAGTCCGGCTCGATGGACCTGATCGACCTGCCCAAGCACGCGACTCCCCAGAGCGCTTAACGGCCGAAGCCGCCCTCAGCTGCGCGCTTGATCGCGCAGGCCGCACTCCTGCGAGCAATAGGTGAGGCCGGCGGCCTTCACTCCATTGCCCTCGTTGTCGGTCCATTCCGCCAGCGGCTTGCCGCAGTTGGGGCACGAATCCGGCAGTTCAACGGCTTCGAGTGCCATGGCTCCACCCTACGCCGAGGTACCGTTGGCTGCGACATGGCCGAAGCCGCCACGCTCATCCTCCTGAGGCATGGCGAGAGCACCTGGAACGCCTCCAACCAGTTCACCGGCTGGTTCGACTGCCCGCTCTCCGAGCGGGGATTGGGGGAGGCCACCGAGGCCGGCCGGCTGCTGGCGGAGGCCGGGCTCCAGCCCGAGGTCTGCCACACCTCCGTGCTCACCCGGGCCATCCAGACCGCGCACCTGGCGCTGGAGGCGATGGACCGGCTCTGGCTGCCCGTGCGCCGCTCCTGGCGCCTGAACGAGCGCCACTACGGCGCGCTGCAGGGACTGAACAAGGCCCAGACCGCCGAGAAGTACGGCGAGTCCCAGGTCAAGCTCTGGCGCCGCAGCTACGACGTGCCGCCGCCCGCCCTGGAGGCGGACGACGAGCGCCATCCCCGCCACGACCCGCGCTACGCCGAGCTGCCGCCCGACCTGCTCCCGGCGACCGAGTGCCTCCAGGACGTGGTGGCCCGCATGCTGCCCTACTGGTACGACGCCATCGTGCCCGACCTGAGGGCCCACCGCTGCGTTCTGGTCGCGGCCCATGGCAACAGCCTGCGGGCGCTGGTGAAGCACCTGGACGGCATCTCCGACGAGGAGATACCCGAGCTCAACATCCCGACCGGGATCCCGCGCGTCTACGAGCTCGACGGCGAGATGCGCTCGCGCGGGGCAGAGTACCTGGGCGACCCCAAAGAGATCGCGGCCAAGGCGGAGGCGGTGGCGGCCCAGGCCAGCGCCCGCCGGAGCCCAGCCTAGGCAGCGCCGGCCAGGTCCGGACCCCGGGCCGAGCGGGCGAAGGTTGGCGGCGGCCGCAAGACCATGACCTGGCCGTCCGGGTCGACGGTCATCTTCCAGCCGCCCTCGTGCAGCATCCGGTGGTGGTGGTAGCAGAGGAGGGCCTGGTTCGGGAGGTCGCTGTCGCCGCCCCGGTTCCAGAACTGGACGTGGTGAACCACGCGGCCCTGGCGATCGCAACCCGGCCAGCCGCAGAGCCCGCCCTGGCGCGCGATCAGGCCCCGGCGCGCGGGCGTTGAGATCACCCGCCGGCTGCGGCCGACCTCGATCACGTTCGACCTGGGGTCGAGGAGGAT